>DATNKQ010000183.1:0-4854 GCA_035603315.1 Thermoanaerobaculia bacterium | reverse complement strand
CATCCCGTCGCCTGTCGATCCTATTCCTGCTGCTGGCCCTGCTGACCCCCGCCCTGTTGCGCGCCGACCCGCCGGGGGACAAGCCCGACGCCAAGAAGGACGAGAAGAAGGAAGAGAAGAAGCCGCCGGTGATGCCGGAGGAGAAGGCGTCGTCGACCAAGCACTCGATCATCCTGGACGGGCAGAAGATCGCCTACACGGCGACCGCCGGCAACTACCTCATGAAGGAGGAGGACGGCACCCTCAAGACCTCGATCTTCTTCGTCGCCTACACCAAGGACGGGGTGAAGGACCCCGGCGAGCGGCCGGTCACCTTCAGCTACAACGGCGGCCCGGGGGCGGCGGCGGTGTGGGTGCAGTTCGGGGCGTTCGGGCCGCGCATCGTCGAGCGCGCGGACGACGGCATGGGCCTGCCGCCGCCGGGGCGGATGATCGACAACGACTACTCGCTCCTGGACGTCACCGACCTCGTCTTCATCGACCCGGTGTCGACCGGCTACAGCCGCGCCGTGCCGGGCGTCGACGCCAAGCAGTACCACGGCATCAAGCCCGACATCGCCTCGGTTGGCGAGTTCATCCGCCTGTGGATCACCCGCAACGAGCGCTGGGCAAGCCCCAAGTTCCTCGCCGGCGAGAGCTACGGCACCACCCGCTCGGCGGGCCTCGCCGAGTTCCTGCAGACCCGCTACGGCATGGACCTGAACGGCATCGTCCTCGTCTCCTCCGTCCTCAACTGGCAGGCGATCATCCTGGGGCCGGGCAACGACATGCCCTACTACCTCTACCTGCCCACCTACGCGGCGACCGCCTGGTACCACAAGAAGCTGCCGCCGGAGCTCTCGGGCGACCTCGAGAAGACCCTCCGCGAGGTGGAAAACTTCTCCATGCACGACTACGCCGAGGCGCTCCTCGAGGGCGACCAGCTGCCCGCCGCGCGGCGGCAGGAGATCGCCGCCAAGGTGGCCCGCTACTCCGGCCTGTCGACCGACTTCGTCCTGCGCGCCAACCTGCGGGTGGGGCCCTTCCGCTACGAGAAGGAGCTGCTGCGCGATCGCGGGCAGACCATCGGCCGCCTCGACAGCCGCTTCCTGGGCTCGGACATCGACTCGGTCGGCGAGTTCGCGGAGTATGACCCCGCCTCCACCTCGACCGACGGCCCCTACGTCGCCATGCTGAACGACTACCTGCGGCGCGAGCTGGGGTTCAAGGACGACCACGTCTACGAGCGTCTGGCGGACATCCAGGATTGGACCACGGCCGGCTTCGAGTTCCGCTACCCCTACCTGGGCGAGCCGCTGCGCGAGGCGATGGTCAAGAACCCCGACCTCCAGGTGCTCGTCACCTCCGGCCGGTTCGACCTCGCGACTCCCTACTTCGACGCCGCCTATACGGCCCACCACCTGGCGCTGCCGGAGGCGCTCCGCGGCCACATGAAGCTGGCGACCTACGACGCCGGCCACATGATGTACATCCGCAAGGCCGACCACCAGAAGCTCAAGAAAGACATCGCGGAGTTCATCCGCGAGGCGGCGAAGAAGAAGAAGTAGGGGGAGCTAGCGGGCTGGAGAGCGAAGCACCGCAGACCAAGCCATGCGTCGCCCAGCCCACAGGAAGACCTCCCGATCATTCTGAGAGCGTGTGACGAATTGCGGAGACCAAGCCATTACCCCCGGGCCGAAAGGAACATCCTCCCGGTTGTCATCCCGAGCGAGAGCGAGGGACCTGGGGGAAGGGTGGCGCGAAGGCCTTTGCTACCAGAGGTTTGGGAGGCCTCCCCCCGCCCAGGTCCCTCGCTCCCGCTCGGGATGACAGGCCCTAAGAGTTGTCCCGCTGCAATCGTGTCGGATGGTCGACCTCCGAGAAAAATTCACACGCTTTCAGGGTGACAGGTCCTAACGTTTTCGCGCGGCCACCGGGGTAGTTAGTCGGTCGTCCGCTTCCCGGAATTCCGCGACTGCCGCCTCTGTTCCGCCATCATGGCGTCTGTTAGGATCACCCCCCTTATGGAATCGATCGTCGTCCGCGGAGCCCGCGAGCACAACCTCAAGAACATCCACGTCGAGATCCCGCGCAACCGCCTGGTGGTCTTGACCGGCGTCTCCGGCTCGGGCAAGTCGTCGCTCGCCTTCGACACCCTCTTCGCCGAGGGGCAGCGGCGCTACGTCGAGTCGCTGTCCTCCTACGCCCGCCAGTTCCTGCAGCAGATGGAGAAGCCGGACGTCGACTCGATCGACGGGCTGTCGCCGGCCATCTCGATCGAGCAGAAGTCGGTTTCCAAGAATCCCCGCTCGACGGTGGGGACGGTGACCGAGATCCACGACTACCTGCGGCTCCTCTATGCCTCGATCGGCGTCCCCCACTGCCCGAGCTGCGGCGAGGTCATCCGCCCGCAGACGGTGCAGCAGATGGTCGACCGCGCGCGCGAGCTGCCGGAGGGGACCCGCCTCGTCGTCTACTCGCCCTTCGTGCGCGGCAAGAAGGGGGAGTACAGAAAGCAGCTCCTGCAGATGGTCCGCGAGGGCTTCCTGCGGGCGCGGATCGACGGCCAGATGATCGACCTGGCGGGCGAGCTGCCGCCGCTCGACAAGCAGAAGAAGCACTCGATCGACATCGTCATCGACCGCCTGGTGGTCAAGGCGGGGATCGAGAACCGCCTGGCGGCGTCGATCGAGACCGCCCTCAAGGTGAACGGCGGCCTCGTCGTCTTCGCCCCCGAGGGAGCGGCGGAGGAGACGCTGTCGCAGAACTACTCCTGCGCCGAGTGCGGCACGAGCCTGGCCGAGATCACCCCCCGCCTCTTCTCCTTCAACAGCCCCTACGGCGCCTGCCCCACCTGCTCGGGGCTGGGGACGCTCATGGGGGTGGACGAGGACAAGATCGTCCCCGACCCCGAGCGCTCGATCGACGCCGGCGCCATCGCCCCCTGGCCGGAAGGCTCGAAGTCGTGGCGCATGCGGATGATCCACACCCTGGCGAAGAACATGGGCTTCTCGCTCACCACCCCCTGGCGGCGGCTGCCCGAGGAGGCGCGGCAGGTCATCCTCAAGGGCAGCGGCGACCGCCAGCTCACCTTCAAGCTGCAGAGCGAGCGCTCGAGCTACAAGTGGAAGGGGACCTTCGAGGGGGTGATGCCGCTCCTCGAGCGCCGCTACAAGGAGACCGACTCGGCGACCGTGCGCACGGAGATCGAGCGCTACATGTCGGTCCACCCCTGCCCGGGCTGTGGCGGCCGGCGGCTGCGGCCGGAGGCGCTGGCGGTCAAGCTCGGCAGCCGCGCCATCGACCAGATCTCGGCGCTGCCGGTGTCCGAGCTGCGGCGCTGGATCGCCGACCTCGCGCTCGACGCCCGCGAGCGGGCCATCGCCGACAAGGTGGTGCAGGAGATCCGCGATCGTCTGAGCTTCCTCGACGACGTCGGGGTGGGCTACCTGACCCTCGACCGTTCGTCGGCGACCCTCTCCGGCGGCGAGAGCCAGCGCATCCGCCTGGCGACCCAGATCGGCAGCAAGCTGATGGGCGTCCTCTACGTCCTCGACGAGCCCTCGATCGGCCTCCACCAGCGCGACAACGCGCGCCTCATCGCCACCCTGAAGGGGATGCGCGACCTCGGCAACTCGGTCCTCGTCGTCGAGCACGACGAGGAGACCATCCGCGCCGCCGACTGGGTGATCGACTTGGGCCCCGGCGCCGGCATCCACGGCGGCGAGGTGGTGGCGGAGGGGACTGCGGACGAGGTCGCCGCCCATCCCACCTCGTTGACCGGCCGCTACCTGCGGGGCGACCTCGAGGTGCCGGTGCCGGAGCGGCGGCGGGAGGGGCGCGGCAAGCCGCTGGTCATCGAGGGGGCGCGGCAGAACAATCTCAAAGATCTCGACGTCGAGTTCCCGGTGGGCGTCTTCACAGTGGTCACCGGGGTCTCGGGCTCGGGCAAGAGCACTCTCGTCAACGACATCCTCTACAAGGCTCTGGCCCGCCATTTCTATCGCGCCAGCGACCGCCCCGGCGAGCACCGCCGGATCGTCGGCCTGGAGCAGCTCGACAAGGTGATCGCCATCGACCAGAGCCCCATCGGCCGCACCCCGCGCTCGAACCCGGCGACCTACACCAACGTCTTCAACCCCATCCGCAACCTGATGGCGATGACCGCCGAGGCGCGCATGCGAGGGTTCAAGCCCGGGCGCTTCAGCTTCAACGTCCCCGGTGGCCGCTGCGAGGCCTGCAAGGGGGACGGGCAGATCAAGATCGAGATGCACTTCCTGCCCGACATCTACGTCACCTGCGAGGTCTGCGGCGGCAAGCGCTACGACCGCGAGACCCTGGCGGTGCGCTACAAGGGGCTCCACATCGCCGAGATCCTCGACCTCCCCGTCGAGCAGGCCCACGAGTTCTTCAAGAACATCCCCGCCATCGCGCGGATCTTGGAGACCCTCTGCGAGGTGGGCCTGGGCTACATCCGGCTCGGCCAGCCGGCGACGACGCTGTCGGGCGGCGAGGCGCAGCGGGTCAAGCTCTCCCGCGAGCTGTGCAAGCGCTCGACCGGCCGCACCCTCTACCTCCTCGACGAGCCGACGACCGGCCTCCACTTCGACGACGTGGGGAAGCTCCTCCGCCTCCTCCACCGCCTCGTCGACCTCGGCAACACGGTGGTCGTCATCGAGCACAACCTCGACGTCATCAAGACCGCCGACTGGGTGATCGACCTCGGCCCGGCGGGCGGGGCGGCGGGCGGCTACATGGTCGTCGAGGGAACCCCCGAAGAGGTGGCGGCGACCCGCGACAGCTTCACCGGCCAGTACCTCAAGGGAGTCCTCCCCGCCGTCCGCAAGGCCCGCCGGGCCGGGCGGCGGTAGCAAG
>DATNKQ010000176.1:0-2902 GCA_035603315.1 Thermoanaerobaculia bacterium | reverse complement strand
GCCGTAGTGCCCGCCGGCTTCCGCTTCCTCGTCAAGGCGCACGAGGCCCTGACCCTCGCCCGCTTCCCCGACCGCCCGCGCTACGGCCGCCAGCGGGGGCTCGCCAACCCGCTCTTCCTCGATGCCGCCTACGCCGCCGAGGTGGTAGTTGCTCCCTACGTCGAGGGGCTCGGCGAGAAGGGAGGCGGGCTGGTTCTCGAGTTCGCTCCGCAGGACCTGGGCGAGCCGGCGCGCTTCGCCGCCGAGCTCCACGCCTTCCTCGCGGGGCTCCCCCATGGGCCGCTCTACGCCGTCGAGCTGCGCAACCGCGAGCTGCTGACTCCGGACTACGCAGCCGCGCTCGCCGCCGCCGGCGCCGTGCACTGCGTCAACGCCCATCCCCGCATGCCCGACGTGCGGACGCAGGCCACGCTGGCGGGGATCGGCCCGGGCGCGCCGGCGACCGTCGTCCGCTGGCTCCTCGGCCACGGCCAGACCTACGAGGAAGCCGGCCGCCGCTTCGCACCCTTCGACCGCCTGCAGGCCGAGGACCCCGAGGTCCGCCGCGGCATCGCCGAGCTTGCCCGCGAGGCCGCCGCCCAGGGCCGCCCGGCGCTGGTCACGGTCAACAACGTCGCCGAAGGCTCGGCGCCGCTCTCGATCGCCAAGCTGGCCGAGGAGATCGCGCGGCGGTGAGGTTCTCGTGACGCCGTTTGGCCTCCCTCCGCTCCTTCGGGGGCGCGCCCCGGACCTGCTCCTACTGCGCGTTCGAACCGCAGGCGCTGCCAGTCGCTGCGTGAGGCCAAACGGCGTCACGACCTCGGTGATAAACTGAGATCTCAGCGATGAGGTGACGGCCATGGCATGGTGGATCTGGATCGCGGTCGGGGCGGCGATGCTGCTCGCCGAGGTGCTCACCCCGATCATGTTCGTCTTCCTGTTCTTCGGCATCGGCGGCCTCGCCGTCGGCCTGCTCGACGTCCTCGGCGTGGCCGGGCCGGAGTGGCTGCAGTGGCTGCTCTTCTCGGTCATCTCGCTGCTGTCGCTCGCTCTCTTCCGCCCCAAGCTCCTCGCCCGGCTCTCCCGCGGCACCGCCGGACGGCGGCCGATCGACAGTCTGGCGGGCGAGACCGCCCGCACCATCGAGGCGATCGCCGTCGACGGGATCGGCCGGGCCGACCTCCGCGGCACCCCCTGGCGGGCGCGCAACGTCGGCCCCGAGCCGCTGGCGGCCGGACAGACGTGCAAGGTCGAGCGGGTGGAAGGGCTCATGCTCCTGGTACGGGCCTGACCGGAGCTCAGAAAGGACGACCTCATGGCGCCTCTCTTCGTCACCGCCGTCTTCGCCATCGTCATCATCATCATCCTCGCCAAGACGGCGGTCGTCGTGCCGCAACAGGAGGCCTACGTCGTCGAGCGGCTGGGCAAGTTCGCCGGCATCCTGGGCGCCGGGTTCCACGTGCTGACGCCGTTCGTCGACGTCATCCGCTACCGGCACACCCTGAAAGAGCAGGCGATGGACATCCCGGAGCAGGTCTGCATCACCCGCGACAACGTGCAGGTGCACGTCGACGGCATCCTCTATCTGAAGATCCTCGACCCCGAGCGGGCCTCCTACGGCATCTCGAACTACATGTTCGCCCTGACCCAACTCGCCCAGACCGCGCTGCGCAGCGAGGTCGGCAAGATCGAGCTCGACCGCACCTTCGAGGAGCGCACCCACATCAACGAGATGGTGGTCACCGAGCTCGACAAGGCCTCCGAGCCGTGGGGCGTCAAGGTGCTGCGCTACGAGATCAAGAACATCACCCCTCCGCAGGACGTGCTGGCGGCGATGGAGAAGCAGATGCGGGCCGAGCGCGAGAAGCGGGCGGTGATCCTGACCTCCGAGGGGGCTCGCGACTCGGCGATCAACAACGCTGAAGGCGAGAAGCAGCAGGTGATCAAGGCCTCGGAGGCCAAGAAGCAGCAGCAGATCAACGAGGCCGAGGGCCAGGCCGCGGCCATCCTGTCGATCGCCGCGGCGACCTCGGAGGGCATCCGCAAGGTCGCCGAGGCCATCCAGGCCCCCGGCGGCTACCAGGCGGTGCAGCTCCGCGTCGCCGAGCAGTACATCGGCGAGTTCGGCAAGCTCGCCGGCCAGGCGACTACCATGATCCTGCCGGCGACGCTGACCGACGTGGCGGGGATGATCGCGGTGGCGATGAGCGCCATCAAGCAGGGCGCCGCGCCGGCCCAGAAGGCCGACGGCGCGCGGACGGCGTAGCGGTCGCTTCTCCCGGTGATACCCTGGCCGGCGCACGGGAGGGGGGGACCCTTGAAGATCGCCAAGATCCTGCTCTGGACCGCCCTGTCGCTGCTCGCGGTGATGGTTTTCGTGCGCTTCTTCCTCTCTCAGCTCGGGAGCGAGAGGAAAGCAGAGCCGGCGGGCGTCATCCAGACGGCGCCGGCCGGCTTCGAGGTCGTCGAGCGCGGCGAGCTCAGCCCCGAGCGCGCCGCCGCCGAGCTCGAGACGATGATCCGCGAGCGGCCCACGGGGAGCCGGGTCGGCATCCGCTTCAAGCACGCCGGCGCCGACCTCTACTGGCTCGCCGACACCGGCGCCGACAGCCTGGAAGAGCGCTCCGCCGGCGCCGCGGGAACCCGTCTGCAGACGGTCTGGAGCGGGCAGCTCGTCGAGAGGCTGCGCTGGGCCCGCGTCCACGGCGACCCCGCCGCCCCCGGCCTCGCACCCCCCCAGCGCCACAACCTCTACCACTGATGGCAGTGCCGACCGCGCATGGCGACGGCTGAGCCGACCTCCCGCGGCGTCGGGGCGCGGATCGTTTCCACGCTCTTCGGCCTCGTCTTCGTAACTCTCGGGCTGGGGTTCTCGGTGGTGCTGGCGCGGGGCTTCTGGCAGGCCGCGCGGATCTACTCCTGG
>DATNKQ010000155.1:0-4592 GCA_035603315.1 Thermoanaerobaculia bacterium | reverse complement strand
CGGTCACTCCAGTTTCTCGACCGGTTCCGCCGCCGAGCCAGCGGCAAACCGCGGGTACAATCCACCGCATGACCTCTCCCGCGCCGCACGCCGAGCTCCTCGCCCTGCGCTCCGAGTTCCCCATCCTCGAGCGCACGACCTACCTCATCAACAACTCGCTCGGAGCGATGCCGCGCGGCGTCCACGAGGAGCTGGCGGCCTTCGCCCGCCAGTGGGAGACGCGGGGGGTGAGGGCCTGGAGCGAGGGGTGGTGGGAGATGTCGGCGGAGACCGGCGACCTCCTGGCGCCGATCCTCGGCGTCAAGCCCGGCGGAGTCGCCATGCAGCAGAACGTGGCGGTGGCGGCGGCGGTCTTCCTCTCCTGCCTCGACTATCCGCGGGAGAGGAACCGCATCGTCTACACCGAGCTCAACTTCCCCAACGTCATGTACCTCCTGGAGGGCGAGCGGAGGAAGGGGGCGGAGATCGTCGTGGTCCCTTCGGACGACGGCATCGGCGTGCCGACCGAGCGCCTGCTGGCGGCCATCGACGAGCGCACGCGCCTGGTGCCGATCTCCCACACCCTCTTCCGCAGCGCCTTCGTGCAGGACGCGGAGGCCGTCGCGATGCGCTGCCGGGAGGTGGGGGCGCTCCTCCTCCTCGACGTCTATCAATCGGTGGGGTCGGTGCCGCTGGAGCTGGAGGCCTGGGGGGTGCACGCGGCGACGGGAGGCTCCGTCAAATGGCTGTGCGGAGGACCGGGAGCCGGCTTCCTCTGGGTGAACCCCGAGATCGCCGAAACCCTGGAGCCGGCCCTCACCGGCTGGCAGGCGGACGAAGAGCCCTTCGCCTTCCGCCCCGGCCCCGTCCGCTACACGGCCCCGCCCTACCGCTTCCTGAACGGCACGCCCAACGTCCCCGCCCTCTTCTCCTGCCGCCCCGGCTACCGCATCGTCGCCGGCGTGGGAACGAAGCGCATCCGCGAGCGTTCGCTGGCGCTGACCAGCCATCTCATAGCCGCCGCCGAAGCCGCCGGCTTCGAGGTAAGAACTCCCCGCGACCCCCGCCATCGAGGCGGCACCGTCTCCATCTGGCACGAAGAAGCCGAGCGCCTCTGCCACCAGCTCATCGAAAGAGAGATCCTCTGCGACTACCGTCCCCGCGCGGGCATCCGCCTGTCGCCGCACTTCTACAACACGGAGGAGGAGTGCGAGCGGGCGATCGGGGCGCTGGCGGAGCTGGCGGGAAGAGCGGCGCAGGTTCGGCGAGGCTGACTGTTAGGTTCCCCCGGAGGCAACGAGATTCAGTACCTTCGCCTGGACTCCTTCCAAGATCCCATCCCGCACGAACGTGCTGGCGTTCAAGATTTCGATCCCAATGAGCTCGCCTTTCTCATTCAACTCGGCAGTAATGTTTGGACCTAACTCAAGACTGCTAGCTTCTCGCTCCTCCGAAATCACCAGATGCAGGATGTCTTCTCGAGAGAAGTACGACATCTTTGGTTTCGTCATGGCCTGAATCTCCCGGTACGAAGTCGAAAGCTGATCTGTTGTCGACTCGTGGAGTGAATCGTGACTGGAGTGACTGTGTCGCCCTCCTGATCGTACGGAATCATCACCAGCAGGTCGTCGTGCCGGCCAACGGCTATCATACGCTGCGTAGCGCTGTCGAAGTATCGCTCTGCAGAAGATCGCACGATCTGCTCGATCACCGCAGGTTCAAAGCCTCGTAGTAGCACTCTGTATTTCAGATACTCGGTCCAGACCACCTTGATCATCCACTTGTTCCTTTGTGGCCACTCTTTCTTTTTCCTCTGGCTGCCGTCCGCGATTCTCGACTCTTACTCGATCACTTCTTGAAGGGCCACGGCACGCCCGGCGCTCAGGCTGTCCCGCGCCGCTTCGATGCGAGCAAGAAAACGCGGATCGGACTGCAGGTACTCGAACCACTCGTCGTCGGATTTGAACCCGATGAGCACCCCGGCCGGCTTGCCGTGCCGGGTAATGACGATCTCCTCGCCTTCGGCCAGCCGCAGGTACCGGTACAGATCGTCCTTGATCTCGGACAGCGCTACCTTCTTCATTCCTCTTCTCCTAGGCCGGCAAGCCATCCGGCGGCCCTGCAGGTGGGAAGGATTCTGGCACAGCGGATGTTGGAGTAAGCTGTTCGAGAGCGCAACTCTTGGGGGCAGGCAGAAAGGCCGCCCCTTCCGTTCCTTGAGAAGGACCGCCTGCTGAGCTCGCCCGATCCGAGCCCTCTCCCCAGTCTTCCACCACAAGGGGGGGATGGGGGTTCCCCTTGGGTCTGCCTCTCGAGTTGCGCCCTGCATTCTGCGACGGGGCGCTCTTCAGGGCCGCGCCTGCCCTGAAAGGGCCACGTCTGCCCCGAATGGGCCACGGCGGCCCCGAATGGGCCAGGCTAGCCCCGAAAGGGCCAGGCTAGCCCCGAAAGGGCCAGGCCGGCCCCGAATGGGCTGCGCCGGCCCCAAAAGGGCTACGGCAGCCCTAAAAGGGCAAGGGCGGCCCCGAATGGGCGAGCCTTGCCCCATCCAAAATTCTGAAAATTACGGCTCCCTGAGCTTTGCAACGCTGAGATCCCGGCCGTTGGGCCAACGTACGGAAAATCGGCCAGACGGCAGCACCGTTACGCTGCGGGTGCGTACGGCAGGGGAAAATAGCGGCCGTCGGCCCAACCGCGCCTAATTCAGGCCAAAATTGCGGAGAAAGGCGCATCCGCTGCCCCGGCGGCCGAAAATCGTGGCCAGCGCCCCATCGCGGCGGCGGCCGGCTGATCGCGCCTCAGATGGGGAATAGCCGCCCCGGCTCAACGCCGACATGCGCGACGTCATCGCGCGCGGGGACGGAAACCTCGCCGACGAGCTGGCCCGCCTCGAGCGCGACCTGATCGTGAGAAAAGAGGAACGGGCTTGTGGTCAGCGGTAGTTGTTGGCCCTGGCCCCGCGCTTCAGCTCACGCGCGGTCTCCTGGGCCGAGGCCGAGAAGGCGTGCTCGGCGCCGTCCTCGGCGAGGACGGCCTGACCGATCTCGCGGGCTTCAGGGCTGAGGCGCTCGAGGAGCTCACGCCGCATGTGCTCGAGGAGCTCCTTCTGTCGTCCCTTCACCTGCTTGGGGACCTTCGAGAGGAGGGTCAGGATCGAGGCGTCGAGGGGGGAAACGCTCACCATCCTCTGCCTTGTACTGCAATTCGGCGAACTGGTCAAGACTTTCGGGGCGCCGGCCCGGCCCAGACGGGATGGACGCCGGCGAGGATCGGATAGCCTGCCACGCCGCCGTCCGAGCGGCCATCCGCGGACCATTCCTCCTCCCGCAACCGCGTCAGGTTGAGCACCAGGCCGTCGGCACCCACCGGCAGCTCGATCGCCCGCGCCGCGCCGGACTTGGCGTCCTTCCAGAGCGCCACCGCCCGCGAGGGAGTGACCCCGGGAGGCCGGCAGAGCTCCGCCATGCCGATGCTCGTCAGCGTCAGCACGGAAGAGCCGGGGTCGTCCGCCAGCACCGTCGCGTAGCGGTCCGGCCAGCGACCGGGAAGCTGAGGACCGTCCATGAGCAGCGCGATCACCAGGTTCGGCCCCACGGACCGCACCAGCCGCGCCACCGGCTCCTGGCGGGCCAGGTCCTCGCAAACCAGGAAGCAGAAAGAGAGCCAATCCAGCAGGGAGACGAAGGTGAGCCGTCTCGCTTGGGCGGAGGTGTGCTCCCACCAGCGACCCTCGGGGTCGAGCTGCCCACCCAGGCCATATTGGACGATCTGCCGTTTGTCGAGCTGCCAGCGATGATGCTTGTACTGCCGCACCTGGACCGAATGCTCGCCGCTGAGCAGCACCTCGAGGGCGACGTAGTTCTTGCCCGGGGTGGCTCCTGCCGACGGCTCGCCGACGCCGCAAAGGAGCAGGAGCTTCCGGTCCTGGGCCCATCCGCGGACCGCCTCGTACTCGGCGAGGTCGAGCGCCAGCTCGGGCAGGACGACGAGCTCGATGCGGCCGGCGAGCTCGAGGGCGCGCTGGTAGACGTCGTCCAGCCGGGCCTTCAGCCCGTCGGGATCGGACTTCTTCGTGTAGGAGAAGAAACCGAACTTCGCTGGCATGTTGGCCAGCTCGCCGGAACGCGGGGACGCCGCTGCGAACTGCATGGGCGACACTTTCTCCGGCCACGGGACGAGCAGCAGGTTCAAGCGATGCTCGACGTTGTCAAGGCCTCTGTGCTGGGGAGTGATCCAGTGCGGCTGAACGTCCACGGCGGGCCACAGCGTGAGGTTGTGGAAGAGCGAATCGAGAGTGATCCCGGTCTGCGGCGTGTGGCACTTCGGCAGGACGCGGACCCTCGACACATGAACCGCCTGGCAGAGCGTCGATCCGGCCTCGGGGTCCGGCAGCAGCTCTCGGGAGGCCACGAAGTCGAAGAAGTCCCCGCCGTCCTCCGGGGGCTGATACCCCACCCCCTGGCACGCCTCGTCGGCGACCGCGCAGAGCTGCACCAGGGTGCGGCAGAGCGTGCTGCCGCTCACCTCGCCGAGCTCGAGGTGCGAGCTCTTCCGGAGCTGCGCCCACAAGCGGCGCACCTCGGCGGGCGGCGAGCCCGGCAACGCCGCCCGCC
>DATNKQ010000117.1:0-6241 GCA_035603315.1 Thermoanaerobaculia bacterium | reverse complement strand
AGCAGCTCGCTGCCGGCGGCGTGGACGGCGATCAGGGCGAGCGCCGGCCAAGCGACGAGGCGGGAGCCCGTCCGCCGCGCCAGCAGGAGGAAGGGCGCGGCGAGCGAGCGGCCCGGCCATCGCCGATGCGCCGCGCGCAGCAGGAGAAGGGTCCAGAGAGCCTGCAGCGGCAGCGCCACCGCGATCCGCAGATAGCCCGCGACGCCCAGGACGAGGCTGATGGCGAGCCCCTGGCCGGTGGCGGCCAAGAGCGTCGCCACGGCGAGCGCCAGCGGATCGGAGGCCGCCTCGTCCCCCAGCAGGCGGAGGGCGAGAAGGTAGCCCCCGAGCGCCAGGAGCCCGATGGCGAGGAGGGTCAGGGCGGCCCCGACCAGGTCGATGAGGATCACGCGGCCGGATTGTTAGCACGGAGCCGAGGCCGGGGGCAAACGGGCTGGACAGCGGCCGTGAATCCGGGCAACATCGCCCCTCACGTGAACCTCTACCGTCGGAACCTCCTGGGGATCGTGCGACCGCTCCTGGCGCCGCACGCGCCCGTCGAGCGGGCGCTCGACTTCGGATGCGGCGACGGCCTCTTCGCCAAAGTCTTTCAGGAATCCGGCCTCGCCCGCGAGGTGGTGGCGGTCGACGTGCAGCGCCGCCGCCGCACTCTCGTCGAGCCGCTCCTCTACGACGGCAGCCGGCTGCCGTTCGCCGACGGCAGCTTCGACCTCGTCTACGCTCTCGACGTCCTCCACCACTGCCCCGACCCGCGCGCGAGCCTCGCCGACCTCTTGCGTTGCTCCCGCAACCTCGTTCTCTTGAAGGACCACACCTACGGGAGCCTCGCCGGCCGGGCGACGCTCGCCGTCCTCGACGAGATCGGCAACCGCCGCTTCGGCGTGCCGTCGATCTACAAGTACCAGCGCGGCTGGGAGTGGCTGCCGGCGATCGAGGAGGCGGGCTTCAAGCGCGAGGCCCTCGTCCATCCCGCCGTCTGCGAGACCCGCCCGCCGCTCTCCTGGTTCGTCAACCGCCTGCACTTCGTGGGGCTGTGGCGGCGGGCTTGAGATAGAACCCCGAGTTCTGGCCTCAGCCCGGGAAAGGAAGCTCTTCCAACGGATTGCGGCGCAGCTCCTTCTGGGACAGCTTGTTGACCTGGAAGAGGTCTCGAACATTGGTGTTCTGGTGATCCGCGACCTTTTTCAGCTCGTCCCAGGGATCCTCGTGATTCTTGTTCTGCGCGTTGAGCTTCCAGATTTGACCGATAGTCCGCACGGTTTTTCGGGAAATGGTGGGCAGATGCACCAGAAGAAGACCTGCCGCGCGGATGGGGTCATGCCCGGCCCGCTCGATGACCACCAGCGTCAAGTTCGTCTGGTGAATGACTGCGAGCTCCCGTGGCAAGTTCAAGATGTTTGAATCAGCAGTTATCATGCCGTCCCAATCGTCGAGATGGTAGAGGGAAAGGAGCAATTTCCAGTCGTCCATCTGCCGCAAGCGGGGGTCGATCTTGCGAATGGGAACCAGCTCAGCCTCGCGCACGCCGAGCTTGAGAGAGTCGAGGATGGTGTCGGGAATGTCTTCGTCCAGCGCGAAGCGGACCATGGTCAAGCAGCTCGCAGACGAATATTGTCTCGCAGCTGCTTTTCGAGCTCGATGCTCTCCTCTAGAGAAGCGGAGCTCGTGTATGGATAGATCTTCGACAGCTCGGCGACGGTATAGCCCCTTTCGCTGAGCGAGTAGATGGACAGAGTAGGTAGACGCGTCCCCGCGATATGCGGCGCGCCCGAGATTTTCCGCGGGATGATGCGGAGTGTCGGGCGCGGGCTTCGAAGATCCGGCCCCTGGATTCCTTCTAGGCCTTCGAATGGACCCAGGATGTCCACGATCTTCGACGGCAGGAACTGACCGCCCGCTGTCTGGAGCGGCATGCCCTCGACGTTGAACACCACGTCGCCATCTAAAGTCACTCCGACGACGGGATGCCCGTCTTCGAAAAGATCCAGGTCGAGCTCTCGCAGCCTACCGAGGGCGTGCTTCACCTTCGGCATGGAGGTGGCAGGTACTTCTCGATCGAAAGCCGCTTTCGGCTGACGGAGCCAGTAGATTGTGCGAAGTGCCAGCAGATCGGTGAACGACCACAGGCGTGGTTTCGCGGACACGGACGGGCTCAGGTGATGATTTCGGGCCCAATAGTGGACTGTGCTCTTGGGTACGCCGGAAAGAGCTGCCGCCCGGTCCGCGGTATAGGCGCCACCGATATCCATGCTGTCAGCTTACGTTCAATTTATGCCTTCCGTCAATCGTCATCGGGCCGCCGGGCGGTGACGACGAGCTCGAAGCCTTTCTTCGGGCTGATCCGGTGGAGGCCGCCGCGGAGGGCGCGGACGGCGGGGAAGAGCTGGCGGTAGAGGCCGAGGCCGGGCGGCGGCGCGGCGACGAGGGTCCCCCAGGTCCAGCTCGTGCGCTTGCGGCCCAGCCTTTCGACGAGGAGGTGGACGAGGGCGAGGCCGTCGAGGAGGAGCTTGGGGCCGAGGCGCAGGATCTCGCGGCTCGCGACCACCTCGAGCCCCGCCGTCCGCAGCCGCTCGCCGAGGGTCGCGTGTGTGTAGCCGGGGGTGAAGTGGCGCTCCGGCCCCTCCTGGTCGTGGACCGACGCGACGCCCAGGAGAGGGAGGAAGTCGGCGAACCCCCATTCGAGCGACGGCACCGAGAGCAGCAGCGTCCCGCCCGGCTTCAGGACGCGATGGATCTCGGCCAGGACCGGCCGGTCGTCGGGGCAGTGCTCGAGGACGTCGGCCAGGAGGACGGTGCCGAAGGTGGCGGGCGGAAAGGGAAGCGTCAGGGCATCCGCGCGGCACGGATGGACGGCCCGGCCCGCCCAGGCCAGGGCCGAGAGGTCGAGGTCGGCAACGACGACCGGAGGTAAGCGAGCGAGCAGGTGACGCGCGTAGTAGCCGAGCCCGGAGCCCAGATCGAGCGCCGGCCCCGTCGCGCCCGCCAGGAACTCTTCGAAGACCGGCAGCTTCTCCGCCGTCGCGAGGTCGATCTCGACCAGCCGGTCGGCGGCCGAAGCTGCAGGTTCCGTCAAGGAGTGGCGGCTCCGTCGGGCCTCGCGCAGCGATTGGCAGCGCCCCACCTTCGACCTTCGTAGGAGCCCAGCCGGTCCCGGCGCGCCCCCGAAAGAGCGGAGCGAGGCCCGACGAAGCCGCTCCCGGCGCCCGGGCTCATCGACGCGAGAGGAGCGCGGCGAGCTCGGCGGCCCGCCGGTTGATCGAGGAGAGGAGGACGCCGCAGGTCATGGCGAGGGCGCCGAGGATGAAGAGGCCGGCGGCGAGGATGGCCATCGGCACCCGCAGCACCTGGCCGGTCTTCAGGTACTCGGCGATGACCACCCCGCCGCTCAGGAACGAGAGGAGGAGGAGGCCGAGGGCCAAGGTGCCGAAGAAGGTGAGCGGCCGGTAGTCGCGGAAGAAGGCGAGGATGGCGATGAGGATGCGCGTGCCGTCCCTGAAGGTGCGCAGCTTGCTCGCGCTCTCCTCGGGCCGCGCGCGGTAGAAGACCGGCACCTCGGCCACCCGGAAGTGGTTGACCAGCGCCTGCATCGACAGCTCGGCCTCGACCTCGAAGCCCTGGGCGATGAGCGGCGAGGTCTTGAGGAAGCGCTGGGTGAGGAGGCGATAGCCGGAGAAGAGGTCGCGGGTGCGGATGCCGAAGAGGAGGCGGACGAGGAGGATGAAGAGGCGGTTGCCGAAGCCGTGGCCGACGGGGAAGGCGCCGTCGGCGGAGGTCTTCAAGCGGGTGCCGATCACCATGTCGGCCCCGGCGGCGGCCGCCAGCAGCTCGTGGACGGCCTCTGCGGGATAGGTGTCGTCGCCGTCGACCATCACGTAGTAGTCGGCGGGGGCGGCGGCGCGGAAGCCGGAGAGGAGCGCGAAGCCCTTGCCCTTGCGGGTCTCTTCGATCACCCGCGCGCCGGCCGCCCGCGCCAGCTCGGCGGTGCCGTCCCGCGAGACGTTGTCGACGACGACGATCTCTGCGCCGGGGAGGGCGGCGCGGAAGTCGGCGACCACCTTGGCGATCGTCGCCGCCTCGTCGTGGCAGGGGATGATGACGGCAACGCTCGGCGCGGCGGAGGGAGGGGGCGAGGGATCGGGGCTCGTCACGGTCGCTCTTTCAGGGCTTCCCCGTAGATCTCCTCGTAGGCGGCGGCGGTCGCCTCCCACGACCAGCGGTCCTCGGCCCAGGCGCGCGCCCGCTGCGCCAGCGCCCCCCGCGCCGCGGGGTCCGCCGCCAGCGCCTCCACGGTCTCCTCGAGCTCGGCCAGCGTATCGCAAGAGGCAGCGGCGGCGCGATCCAGCCAGCGTTCGTAGCCGGGGTCCCAGAGGAGCGCCACCGGCAGTCCGGAAGCCATCGCCTCCTGGAGCGCCAGCGGGAAGCCCTCGCCCGCCGACGGGTTGATCATGAGGTCGGCGGCGGCGTAGAGCTCGGGCATGCGCTCGTGCGGCAGGACCCCCAGGTTGACGACGTCCGCGGGCAGGCGGCGGGCGGCGCCGCAGACGACCAGCCGGAAGCCGCGGCGCGGCCGCTCCAACATCCACTCGAGGTTCTTCTTCTCGCTCTGGCGGCCGACGAAGAGCGCCAGCACCTCGTCCTCCGGCAGGCCGAGCGAGCGCCGCAGTGGGCGGCGGTCGCCCGCGGGCCGCGGGCGGAAGGCCTGGCCGTCCACCCCGTTGCCGACGAAGGCGACCCGGCGGCCGGGGAAGCGCGCCTCCAGCCACGCGATCACCCGCGCGTTGTAGGAGGTCAGCCTGGAGGCGCGGCCGACGACGCGGTCGCCCACCGTCTTCCAGGCGGCGCGCTGGATGGCGTTGACGGCGGCGCTCCGGTAGGGGACGAAGCCGACGTGCTCGGTCAGCACGAGAGGCCGGCGGCGGGAGCGGGCGAGCCGCGCCGCCCACACGCTGGTGGCGTAGAGGGAGCCGTGGGCGTGGTAGAGGTCGGCCTCCCGCGTCGCCCGGCGGGCGGCGGCGATCCCCGGCCCGTAGGGGAGCGGCCAGGGCACCCCCCGGCCCTCGCTGGCGTGGAGCGCCGGCAGGCGGTGGACGGCGACTCCCTCCTCCAGGGCGACCCCGCGCGCTCCCTCCCAGGCCGCCGTCACCACCGTCACCCGGTAGCGGCGGGCGAGGTGGCGGGCGAGGGTCTGCACCATGACCTCGAGGCCGCCCGGGTGCGGCGGATAGTTGTGGCAGAAGAGGGCGACATGCATGCGCCGCTCTAGGCCTGGTAGACGATCCAGACCACCGCCAGGCCCCAGAGGACCATGTTGATCAGGAAGGGCGGATCTCCGAGAATGGCCTCCGTCGGATTGCGCTCCCCGGGCAGCTGGTACATCAGGTAGAGATAGCGGAAGATGCCGAAGAGCACCAGGGGGAGGGTGTAGACCAGGTGCTGCGTGTGGTACTTCTCGACCGTTTCGGGAGCCAGGGTGTAGAGGGCGTAGGCGACCACCGACGAGGCGGTGACGACGTTGATCATCTGGTCGAGGAAGGCCGGGCTGTAGTGGTAGAGCACCCGCCGCTGCTCGGTCGCTCCATCCGCCAGGAGCGTCAGCTCGTGGCGCCGCTTCGAGAAGGCGAGGAAGAGCGAGAGGAAGATGGTGCACAGGATAAGCCAGCTCGACACCTGCACCCCCGTGGCCGCCGCGCCGCCCAGGACGCGCAGCACGAAGCCGAAGCTGATCGACATCACGTCCAGGATCACCACGTGCTTGAACCAGCCGGTGTAGAGGAGGTTGAGGGCGATGTAGCCCGCGATGCTGAGGGCGAATTCCCGCCCGAGGACGAGGCCGCTCGCGAGCGCCGCGCCGGCGAGGATCACCGTCGCCGCGACCGCCGTGGGGACTCCCAGCGTGCCGGCCGCCAGCGGCCGCCGGCGCTTCAGGGGATGCCGGCGGTCCTCCTCGCGGTCGCGGATGTCGTTGACCAGATAGATGGCGCTGGAGGCGAGGCAGAAGGCCGCCAGGGCGAGGAGCGCCCGCTCGACCGCCGGGGCGTTGCCGAGCAGGCGGCCGAAGATGAGCGGCGCGAGGACGAAGAGGTTCTTCGTCCACTGGGTGGGCCGCATGGAGCGCACGAGGGGGGCGATCACGGCGCGTATTCTATGGGACGGGCCGAAGTCGCTGGCGAAAGAGCAGCAAGGCGGTTTCGGGCCGTGGCTCAATTGGGCCTCGCTCCGCTCCTTCGGGGGCGCGCCCCGG
>DATNKQ010000085.1:0-7806 GCA_035603315.1 Thermoanaerobaculia bacterium | reverse complement strand
CCGACGCCGACCGCCGCAAGGACGAGTTCCTCGCCATGCTCGCCCACGAGCTCAGGAACCCGCTGGGAGCGATCTCGACCGCCTCCTACGTCCTCGATCAGGTCGGCTCTTCCGGGCTGCCGCCCGCCCTCGTCCGCGCCTCCGAGGTGATCCGGCGCCAGGTGCGGCATCTGGTGCGGCTGGTCGACGATCTCCTGGACGTCGCCCGCATCACCCGCGGCAAGGTGGAGCTCAAGCGCGAGCCGCTCGACCTCGTGGAGGTGGTGCGGCAGGCGGTCGACAGCAACCGGCCCCTCGTCGACTCGCGAGGCCACGACCTCGACCTCATCTACTCACCCGCCCCGCTGCCCGTCGCCGCCGACCTCACCCGCCTGGATCAGGTCTTCTCCAACCTCATCCGCAACGCCGTCAAGTTCACCCCGCCGGGCGGCCGCATCGCCATCGCCGTCGAGCGCTCCTCGAATGGTGATGGGCAGGCCCAGGCCCAGGTCACGATCGCCGACAGCGGGATCGGCATCTCCGCCGATCTCCTGCCGCGAGTCTTCGACCTCTTCACCCAGGGTGAGCAGCCGCTCGACCGCTCGGGCGCCGGGCTGGGTATCGGGCTGACCCTCGTGCGCCGCATCGTCGAGCTGCACGGCGGCCGCGTCGAAGCATGGAGCGACGGTCGCGGCCGGGGAGCGGAGTTCGTCGTCCGGCTGCCGCTGCGCGAGGTCTAGGTCCTAGGTGGTCTCCAGCCGCGCCTGGACGATGAAGCGGTCGGGCGCGCTGCCGATGTAGTAGAACGGATAGCAGGTGACGAGCGTCAGGACCGAATGGTCCAACGGCTGGAGCACGTCGACGCGGTCGGGCGGGACCACCTGGATGGAATCCACCCGATAGCTGTAGGTCCCGCTCGGCGTGCGCAGGATGAGCTGGTCGTTCTTGCGGATGTCTTTGAGCGGCCGGAAGAAGGTGTCGCGGTGTCCGGCGATTCCAACGTTGCCGGGCGCGCCCGGCGCGCCCGGCAGCCCGGTCGAGGGGATGTGGCCGACGGCTACCCGCAGGCTGGCGTCCGCGACCCCTTCGACCACCAGGACCGACACCCCGATGCGCGGGATCTCGAGGCGCCCGATCGGGCTGCCCTCCGCCGCTTGCTGGAGCGCCGGGGCCGTCGGCGCCGGCGCGCTTCCGTGCTCGCCCGGCAGAGCGGCCGCCGGACGCTGCGCCAGGCGGCGGTCGAATTGTCTCCCGGCGACCGCCTGGAAGAGGCGCGCGTCCAGATACGCGTAGAGGTAGACGCCGAGGCAGACGACGCCGACCAGTAAGAGGATTGCCTCCAGCCACCGCCGGACCGGCCGGCCGCCGAGGCGCTTGTGGAGCGTGGCCAAGATCGTCTCAGGTCCTCAGGGCTGCGGCGGCTTCGCCTCGGCCGCCGGCAGGCTCGCATCGCCCTTCTCCTGCAGCCGGACGCCGGTCGCCACCCGCTTGCCGCGGGCATCGCGGGCGAGGTCGACGACCACGCGATCGCCTGTCTTGAGGTCCTTCGGCAGGACGGTCTGGGAGGTCCGGCCGATGGTCTCCTGGCCGGCCGCCGTCCGCACCACCAGCGTCGCCTTGTGGAGGGAAACCAGCTCGCCGGTGAGATTGTCCCCGGACTGGTGCCGCGCCGGGCCTGTCGCCCCGGCTGCGGGCGTGGCAGGCGCTCCCTGCGGGCTGTCGTTGCCGGCGGCGTGCGCCATCACGTCGGCGCCCGACATCGCCGGCGGAGTCGCCGCCGCGGCGCGCGCATCCGGTCCGGCCGCGGCGAGCGGCCGCACGCGGGTGGCGATGCGGGCGCCCTGGGCGCCGCGCGTGAAGTCGACGACCACCCTGTCGCCCGCCTTGAGCCCGGCCGACTGGGAGGTCTTGGCACTCAGGGCCAGCGTCTCGTCGCCGGCATCCGTCCGCACCACCAGCGAAGTCGCGGTCGTCGAGACCACCTCGCCGGTCAGCGTGAGCTTGGAAGATGCCGTCTTCACGCCTGCAGGACTGGAAGCCGCCGAGGCGCCGGCTGCGGTGATGAGGGTGGCGAGGAACAAAACGATGGCGAGAGTGCAGATTTGGGTGCGTGTCTTCATTCTTCGATCCTCAGGTGATGGATTCTCGGGATGGGACGGCTATGGGACGGTCAGCGGCGCGGCAAGCGCGCTGCTCCACTATACGAAGGCGCCGGTGACCGCGTCCACCCTGGAAAAAAGGAAACACCCGGCGCCGTGGGCGCCGGGTGTCGATCCTTCATCGGCGAGGTCTTTCGCGGCTGCTTTCAGGCGTTCCGCCTCGCAGCCCTGAGACCAAAGTACGAGGCCATCGCCAAGAGGCCGATCACGCCGACCAGCGGCAGATCGCTGGCGGTCTTCGGCAGCGAGCTCGCAGTGCTCGAGGTGGTGGTCGTCTCGGCGGTGGGCGTAGTCGTGCTCGAGTCCATGCTGCTGCCGGTCGTGCCCGTCGCGGGAGTCGTCGCCGTGGTGGTAGACGTCGTGGTCGACGTGCTGCCGGTGGTAGCGGCAGTCGAGCCGGTCGTGCCCATCGTGCCGGCCGAGTTCGCCTGGTCCTGCGGGTTGCCGGGGTTGGCGAGGTCGTTGTTGGCCGTGTTGGGCTGGGGATTGGTCGTCTGGCCGGGGGCCGATGTGTTGGGGCTCTGCGCGAACACGGCGCCCGCGATCGCCAGTGCCAGGGCCAGTGTCAGGAAGATCAGTCGCTTCATTGTGGTGCTCCTCTCCGTTGCGTTGTTTCTTCGGTCTGAAGGCGTCCCATTTGGAAACCTCCGCTTCACTGCGTTCACAAACCCGGAACAATGCAACCACGGTGCCAGGAGCGTCCTCGCCAGAGGACGCTCGGCCAGTCCGTCTCGGTTGGTAGAGGGTCTCAGGCGCGCGTCAGCTTCTTGTAGCGGATGCGGTGCGGTTGGTCGGCCTCGGCGCCCAAGCGGCGCTTGCGATCGTCCTCGTAGGCCTGATAGTTGCCTTCGAACCAGACCGCCTTCGAGTCGCCTTCGAAGGCCAGCACGTGGGTGGCGATGCGGTCGAGGAACCAGCGGTCATGGCTGATCACCACGGCGCAGCCGGCGTAGGAGAGCAGCGCCTCCTCGAGGGCGCGCAGGGTGTCGACGTCGAGGTCGTTGGTGGGCTCGTCCAAGAGCAGGAGGTTGCCTCCCGACTTCAGGGTGCGCGCCAGATGGACGCGGTTGCGCTCGCCTCCCGAGAGGTCCTTGACCCGCTTCTGCTGGTCCGACCCCTTGAAGTTGAAGCTTGCCGCGTAGGAGCGGGCGGGCACCTCGCGGCTGCCGAGGACCACCACGTCCCGGCTGTCCGAGATCGCCTCCCACACCTGCTTGTCGCCGGGCAGCGACTCGCGGCTCTGGTCGACGTAGGCGATCTCGACCGTCTCGCCGATGCGGAGCGTGCCGGCGTCGGGCTTCTCGGCGCCGACGATCATGCGGAAGAGGGTGGTCTTGCCGGCGCCGTTGGCGCCGATGACGCCGACGATGCCGCCCGGGGGCAGCGAGAAGGAGAGGTCCTCGAAGAGGAGGCGGTCGCCGTAGCCCTTGGCGAGGCCCTTGGCCTCGACGACGAGGTCTCCCAGGCGGGGCCCGGGAGGGATGTGGATCTCGTTCGCCTCCACCCGCTTCTCCGCCTCGCGCTCCGCCGCCAGAAGGTCTTCGTAGTGATTGAGGCGCGCCTTGCCCTTGGCCTGGCGGGCCCGCGGGCTCATCCGCACCCATTCGAGCTCGCGCGCGAGAGTCCGCTGCCGCGACGACTCCTGCTTCTCCTCGTGGGCCAGCCGCTCCTGCTTCTGCTCCAGCCAGGAGGAGTAGTTGCCCTTCCAGGGGATGCCGCTGCCGCGGTCGAGCTCGAGGATCCAGCCCGCCACGTTGTCGAGGAAGTAGCGGTCGTGGGTGACGGCGACGACGGTGCCGGGGTAGTCGGCGAGGAAGTGCTCCAGCCAGGCGACCGACTCGGCGTCCAGATGGTTGGTGGGCTCGTCCAGGAGCAGCAGGTCGGGGCGCTGCAAGAGGAGTCGGCAGAGGGCGACCCGGCGGCGCTCGCCCCCCGAGAGCTTGGTGACGTCGGCGTCGGCGGGCGGCACGCGCAGCGCGTCCATCGCTACCTCCAGCGTGCGGTCGAGCTCCCAGGCGTTGGCGTGGTCGATGGCGTCCTGCACCCGCGCCTGCTCGGCCATCACCTTGTCCATCTCCTCGGGAGAGAGGTCCTCGGCGAAGCGGGCGTTGATCTCGTCGAAGCGGGTCAGGAGCGCCCGCGTCTCGGCGACCCCTTCCTCGACGTTGCCCAGGACGTCCTTGGCCGGATCGAGCTCCGGCTCCTGGGAGAGATAGCCGACCTTCGTCCCCTTGGCCGCCCAGGCCTCGCCGCCGAAGTCGGTGACGATGCCGGCCATGATCTTCAAGAGCGTGCTCTTGCCGGCGCCGTTCAAGCCCAGGACGCCGATCTTGGCGCCGGGGAAAAACGACAGCCAGATGCCCTTCAGGACCTCGCGGCTGGGAGGGTAGATCTTGCGGAGGTCCTTCATCACATAGATGTACTGATCTGCCATGGGGCTCTCCTCGCTGCGGGGGGACGGAGCGGCAGCGGCGCAGGGCGGGGATTATAGGGGATGGGGCGCTAGAGCGCGGGCCGGCCGGCCGCGGACAGTCGCGGCCGGCGGGCTGCGAGTTCGGTTCAGCGCGAGGGCGTGGAGGGCAGGGCCAGCGCGGCGGCGACGGCCGACGGGGCGGCCGTGACCGGCTCCGCGCCCTGCCGGCGCAGGAAGTCGCCGAAATCCGCGGGCTGCGATGGGACGCTCGCTCCCGTGGGCGGGCACATGATGTAGAAACACATGCAGTTCCCTGAGTTCTGGCAGCAGGTGGGGGTGCCATCGTCGACGCACCGCCTGCAGCCGGGGGCGACGGTCTGGCAGCTGCTGGCCGAGGCTTGGAGGGAGCCGAAGATCCCGCCGGCCATCGCCAGGGTACACACCAACACGACACACTTGTTCCAGCTCTTCATCTCCGTACCTCCCCGGGCCTTCGTAGCTCGCCCGGATCGCTCGATACTTCCATCAGCTCGAGCGAGCTATAATTTAGAATATTTGAAATAATAGAGCAAGCCGGCTCACAGCTTCAACACCATCTTGACCATGTCGTGCTGATTGCCGTCGGGGTCGGTGCCGTAGCCGGGGACGAGATAGCTGTCGAAGCCGAGGCCGCGGAGGGTGGTCACGGCGTCGGCCTCGAGGTCGGCGATCAGCATACAGGCGAGGTGGCGCAGGCCGTTCCAGCGGGCGATCGAGATGAAGTTGTTGATCAGCGTCGTCCCCAGGCCGGCGCCGCGATAGGCGGGATCGAGCAGCCACTTGATGCGGCCGACCAGGCGCAGCGGGCTGCCCTTGCGGAAGTGCAGCGTGGCATCGGCGACGATCTTGGTGCCGTCGAGCGCGAGGAGCGGGAGGACCTTGTCGTAGTCCAGCTCGCGGCCCCAGCTCTCGATCAGGGCGCGGTTGTCGATGCGGTCCCAGGCGAAGCGCCGGACCTCCGCCGGCAGCCGTTGGAAAAAGCCGAAGAGCGCTTCCGTGTCGTGCTCGGTGAAAGGGCGTAGGAGAAGGCGCCGGCCGTCGCGGAGCACCGCCTCCTGAGGAAAACGATCGGGCATGAGGGGAGCCTCCTGGAAGAGAATGGAAAGGCGAGCAAGAGGGGCAGCGTAACACACGGCATTCGCCCGGGTAGTGGCCCGATTTGGCCTCGCTTCGCTCTTTCGGGGGCGCGCCCTGGACCTCCCAGCGCCTCCAGGGAGAGAGGTGGGGCGCTGCCAATCGCTGCGCGAGGCCAAATCGGGCCACTACCCCGCTCCGCGGAGCGTGCTGTAGCATCCCCTCCGGCCACCCCTGGCCGCAAGAAGGAGACGGCATGAACATTCGCAGCACGCTGCGACGGGCGACGCTTCTGGCGTTTCTGCTCTCGCTCCTCTCGACCGCCCTTTACGCCGGTACGGTGATGACCGGCAAGCAGCAGTCGCCGGCGCGGGGAAGCAGCGAGCAGAAGATCTACCTGGACGGCGGGCGCCTGCGCGTCGAGGTCACGGGAGAGGCCGGCGGCGAGCGCGGGCGGGTGATGATCTATCGCGCCGACACCGGGACCCTGTGGATGTTGAACGCTGCCGACAAGAGCTACCTGGAGATGCCGACGGGACGGGGACCGTCCGGACGGATGATGCGGCGCGAAGGCGCGCCGGGAGGTCCCGGAGCCCCCTCGAAGCCGGTCTTCGCCAAGACCGCCGCCGACGTCCAGGTCAACGGCTTCACCACCGACAAGTACGAGGGGACGCGCGACGGCGCCAAGGTCGAGGAGGTCTGGGCGGCCGACCCCAAAGCGGTCGCCGTCGCCGCCGAGGACCTGCAGGCGCTCAAGTCGCTCGCCGAGAGGCTCGGGGCCCTCGGCGGCGCTCCCGGGCGGCCGCCGCGCGGCGGCGGCTTCGCCCTGGCCGCGCCCGGCGTCCCCGGCGTGCCGGTGCGCATCATCCGCTACGACGACGGCCAGGCGCTGTCGCAGATGGACATCACCTCGATCCGCCAGGAGGCCGTTCCGGCCGCCCTCTTCGAAGTGCCGGCCGGCTACACGAAGAGGGAGATGGGACCGCCGCCGGGCCGCCCGAACTGAGCGCTGGGGAAGAATTGGCGGGACCAAGCCATTACTTCCGGGCCGAAGGCACATCCTCCCGGTTGTCATCCCGAGCGAGAGCGAGGGACCTGGGGGGAAGGGCGGCGCCAAAGCCCTTGCTATCAGAGGTTTGGGAGGCCCTCCCCCCGCCCAGGTCCCGCGCTCTCGCTGGGGATGACAGGCCCTAAGTTCCGGCGCGGCAACCGCGTCGGATAGTCGACCTCCGAGAGAAGTTCATACGTTCTTCGGCCGGCTGCGGCCCGTGCTACATTGAGTTTCATGGCCGAGCCCGCCACCGACCTCTTCCTCGCCCTGACGCCGGAGAAGGTGCTGGAGGCGGTCGAGGCCGGCGGCCTCGCCTGCAACCCCGTCTGCTACCCCCTGAACTCCTTCGAGAACCGGGTCTACGAGGTCGAGCTCCAGGACAAGACCCGCATCGTCGCCAAGTTCTACCGCCCGGGGCGGTGGAGCGAGGAGCAGATCCTCGAGGAGCATCGCTACCTGCAGGACCTCGACGACGAGGAGGTGCCGGTCGCCAACGTCCGCCCCTTCCCCGACGGCTCGACGCTGCGCCGGGTCGAGAACATCTTCTACAGCCTCTCCGACCGCCGCGGCGGGCGCGCGCCCGACGAGCTGGACGACGCCGCGGTCCGCCGCCTGGGGATGCTCGCCGCCCGCCTCCACAACGTGGGCGCGCGGCGGGCGGCGCCGCACCGGCTGGTCCTCTCCGGCGACACCTACGTCCGCGGCGACCTCGCCTGGCTGCTCGCCCACGGCACCCTGCCGGAGCGCCTCCGCGACCGCTACGCCGCCGCCGCGCTGGCCATCGCCGACCTTGCCGACGAGCTGCTCGCCGGGGTGGCGACCCACCGCATCCACGGCGACCTCCACTTGGGCAACCTGCTCTTCCGCGACGGGCTCCTGCGCGTCCTCGACTTCGACGACATGGTGACCGGGCCGGCGGTGCAGGACCTCTGGCTGGCGCTCCCCGGCCGCGACCGCGAGACCCTGCGCCAGCGCGAGGTCTTCCTCGAAGCCTACGAGCAGCTCCGCCTCTTCGACCGCGCGACGCTGCGCCTGATCGAGCCGCTCCGCGGCCTGCGGGTCGTCCACTACGCCGCCTGGCTCGCCCGCCG
>DATNKQ010000077.1:0-3373 GCA_035603315.1 Thermoanaerobaculia bacterium | reverse complement strand
AGCGCCAGCTGGCGGGGACGGACGGGCGGCGCCTGCCGTGGGCAAGGACGCCGCCGTTCCGGGCCACCAGCCGCAATCCCGAGCTCTGGCTCGAGCCCTCGGGCAGCATCGTCTGGGGCGTCCTGGGAGGCGTGCCGCGTGGGGTGCTCTTGTGGAACGCCTTCCCCTGGCACCCCCAGGGGTCGCGGGGACCGCTCAGCAACCGGGCGCCCGAGGGAAAGCTGCTGGCCGCCAACCTCCACGTCCTCGAGAGCCTGCTCGCCGCCGTCGGCGACGCCGAGGTCCTGGCGGTGGGCCGCACGGCGCGGGCCGCCCTCGCCCTCCTGGGCGTCGCGGCGCCGGCCCTGCGCCACCCCGCGCACGGCGGCGCGATTCTCTTCCGCCAGCAGCTCGCCGCCCACCTCACGTCGAGATAGGGGCTCCGTTTGGCCTCTCTCCGCTCCTTCGGGGGCGCGCCCCGGATCGCCCGGCTCCTGCACAGGTGCCAGTCGCTGCGCGAGGCCAAACAAAGCCCCTGGCACCTGCTGTGGATAGCGCGGCCGTGCTAAGATAGGTAAACTTCGATTGTTGCGGGTCCGCCCGCGGGAGGTCGTCATGGTCCGCTCACTTGCTCGGGTCTGCCTGACGCTGGCCGTCCTGGCGCTTCTTCTGACGCCGGCGGCGCCGGTGGGAGCGGAGGTCTTCCACGTGACCCTCAACAACGGCGCCGTGCTGGACACCCTCTATCAGCCCCAGGAGGCGAGCTGGGACTCCGGGCTGGTGCTGGTGCTGACCGACGTCGGCAACTGGATCGGCCTGCGCAAGGACGAGATCGCCCACGTCGTTTCGGAGAACGCCACCCGCGGGTTCGGGATCTCGATCAAGACCAACACCATCTCGCTCGGCTTCGCGCCCAACGACAATGCGATCCCCAACGACAAGGCGGCGCAGGCGCCCGGGAATCAACAGCTTCAGGCCATCCAGAACCTCCAGCAGTCGCAGGCGCCGCAGCCGAACTACACCATCCAGCAGGGCGTTCAGACCGAGCAGACGCAGGGGATCCCCGCCGGCTTCATCTCGCCGTTCGCGACGCCCGGCGGCCGGCCCCCGCAATAGCGGCTTTTCCGCCGGCCCGTCCCATGGGGGGATCGGGCGGCGTTCTTTGACAGACCAGACGGAGCGGTGACACGGCCCCGGGTGGAAACGCCCGGAGGCTCGTCTCAATAGGGAAGCCGGTGCGAATCCGGCGCGGCCCCCGCCACTGTAACCGGGTACGAAACCGGAGTTCGCCACTGCCCGGGCGGATCACACAGAAACGTGTGGTTGCCCGGGTGGGAAGGACCGGGAGTAGGAAGATCCGGAAGCCAGGAGACCTGCCGAACCGTCCGACGCCACCCGCGGGGCGCGGGCCAGGGTTCGACGGCGCATCGCGCTCCCTCGCCCCACCCCCCCGGTGGGGCGTCGTGCTTTGAAAGGAGCACCCATGCGCCAGTTCCTGCTGGTGGCCGGCATCCTCGGGGGGGGGATTTCGGCTTTCGCTCAGACCACGCCCGCACCTGCACCCGACAGCCCTTCCGCCCCCACCTTCAGCGAGACCGTGGTGGTGAGCGCCACGCTCACCCCCGTGCAGCGCGACAACGTCTCGGCCGCGGTGACGGTGATCGACAAGCAGGAGATCGCCGCCCGCCAGGCGCGGAATCTCTCGGACCTCGTCGCCACCGTCCCCGGGCTCGCCGTCGTCACCGCCGGCTCGCCCGGCCAACAGACCTCGCTCTTCACCCGCGGGACCGACTCCAATCAGACGCTCCTCCTGTGGAACGGCCTGCAGCTCAACGATCCCTACTTCGGCGGCGTCAACTGGCAGTTCGTGCCGACCGACGGCGTCGAGCGCGTGGAGGTCGCCCGCGGGCCCTTCAGCGCCCTCTACGGCAGCAACGCAGTGGGCGGAGTGATCTCGGTCGTCACCGGCTCCGCCCGCGGTGGCTCGCTGCACGTCGAGGGCGGCGACAACGGCTATTTCCGCGGCGGCCTGGCCGGCGGCTGGAACGCCCTGGGCGGCCACGCCGACGTCGCCGGCCATGTCCGCCGCGGCGACGGCGAGATTGCCAACGACTTCTTCGACAGCGAGGAGCTGGTCGCCCGCGAGCTGTGGACGGTGGCGCCCGGCATGAGCCTGGGCCTCCTCGCCCGCGGCAACGAGTCGCAGACCGGCATCCCCTTCTCCGGCGACACGCCGACCCCGCACCGCCGGATCTCCTGGAACGAGCGCGAGGTGGCGGTCCCCTGGAACGTCGAGCGCGGCGACTGGACGGTCGAGACGCAGCTCTCCGACGTGCGCTTCGACAACACCTACCGCGACCCCGACGATCCCTCCGGCTTCACCGCCGGCGACACCCGCTCGCAGGCCCTGCGCGGACGGACGGTGGCCAGCTGGCAGGCCGGCCGCGACCTTCGCCTCTCCTTCGGCACCGAGGCCGAGCGGCTGCAGGTGACGGACAGCTCGAGCTTCGGCGTCAACCTGGACGGCGCCCATCAGCGGACCTGGGCGGCCTTCGGCGAGGCCGGCTACGGCGCCGGGCCCCTGCGCCTGGACGTCGGGCTGCGCCGCGACGACAACGACGTCTATGGCGGGCAGACCAGCCTGCGCCTGGGCGGCGTCGCCAGCCTGGGAGCCGGCACCCGGCTGCGGGCGAGCTACGGCGAGGCGTTCCGCGCCCCCTCGCTCGGCGAGCTCTTCTTCCCCTTCTCCGGCAACCCCGACCTGCAGCCGGAGCGGAGCCGCAGCTACGAGCTCGGGCTGGAGCGCGACGCCGGCCCCTGGCGCTTCGCCCTGACCGGTTTCGAGAACCGGCAGCGCAACCTCATCGACTTCGACTTCGCCACCTTCCGCGACGTCAACGTCGGCCGGGCGCGGAGCCGCGGGGCGGAGGGCGAGGTGACCTACCGGCACGGGATGGTGACGGTGCGCTTGAACGGCACCCGCCTCTCCGCCCGCGACCTCACGACCGGCCAGCCGCTCCTGCGGCGGCCGAACGAGAGTGCCAACCTCTTCCTCGCCCTCCTCCCCGCGCGCTGGACGCTCAGCCTCACCGCCCGCCAGGTGGGGGAACGGCCGGACGTCGACCCGATAACCTTCGCGCCGCGCCGGAACCCGGGCTACCTGCGCCTCGACCTCGCGGCCAGCTTCCGCGCCCTCTCCTGGCTCTCGCCCTACGCGCGGATCGACAACGCCGGCGACCGCAAGTACGCCGAGGCGCTGGGCTTCCCGACGCCCGGGCGTACCCTGATCGGCGGCCTGGCGGTCGAGTTTTGAAGCCGGCGCGAGCGCGCTTCGCGCTCGCTCTGGCGGTCGCCACTCTCCTTTTCGGCTGCCGGGCGGACGAGGCGCCCGCCC
>DATNKQ010000068.1:0-6798 GCA_035603315.1 Thermoanaerobaculia bacterium | reverse complement strand
GGGCGGGCGGATCGTCTACCTCGCGCCCGCCGCGGACACGGGCGAGCACGCCGGCGCCGCGCGGGCGGGCCTGGAGAACCTGGCCCGCACCCTGTCCGTCGAGTGGGCGCGCCACGCGATCACCGCCGTGACGATCGCCCCGGGCTCCGCCACCACGGCGGGCGAGGTGGCGCGGCTCGTCGCCTACCTCGCCTCGCCCGCCGGCGCCTACTTCTCGGGCTGCCTGCTGGACCTCCGCGGTCCGGCTCCAGGCGGCTGACTCAGCCGGACATCCCTCCGAACAGGCCGCCGGTCACGTGCAGCGTCTGGCCGTGGACGTAGTTCGACCAGGGTGAGCACAGGAAGAAGATGCCTCCGGCAGCCTCCTGCGGCGTGGCGGGACGACCGAGGGGGATGAGCATGGAGGCCATCTGGCGCATCTGCTCGGGGATGCCCAGCTGGATCTTCTCGCCGTCCTTCTCCATGGTGTTCTCGTCGACCTTCGCCTGGGTCAGTCGGGTATCGATGAAGCCGAAGGCGACGGCGTTGACGTTGACTTTGAACTGGCCCCACTCCTTGGCGACCGTTTTCGTGAGACCCACCACGCCGGCCTTGCCCGCCGAGTAGTTAGCCTGGCCGGCGTTGCCGAAGGTTCCCGAAGTGGAGGACACGTTGACGATCTTGCGGAAGACCTCCCTGCCTTCCTCGCGCTCCTTCTTGGCGGGCTCCCGCAGGTGCGGGGCGGCCGCGCGGATCACGCGGAAGGGGACCACGGTGTGGATGTCGAGCATCGCCTGGAAGTGCTCGTCGGACATCTTGTGGATGGGGGCGTCGAGGGTGTAGCCGGCGTTGTTGACGATGATGTCGATCTTCCCGAAGGAGTCGACCGCCTTCGCCACCAGCTGATCGGGGACGCCTGGCTTGGTGAGATCGCCGGCGAAGACCGCTGTCTCACCCGCGATCTCGCCGGCCGCCTGCTCGGCGATGTCGCCGTCGAGGTCGTTGATGAGAACCTGCGCGCCCTCGGCGACGAGCAGCTCGGCGGTCGCGCGTCCGATGCCGCGCGCCGAGCCCGTCACGATCGCCGACTTGCCGTCGAGTACTCCCATAGCAGTGAGATCTCCTTCTAAGTGGTCGGGGAGCGGAAGTTATATCGGTCCGTTGTGGAAAGCTGGCCGTGCTGCCAGTTCAGTCCTGGATCAGGCCGACCGCCGCGGGCGTGTGGCCTCCAACGACTGCCGCACGCCTGCGTGGTGATACCACGACGACGGCAACGGGCGTCAGCCCGTGATGATGACGCCGAAGTCCTGCGTGTAGAGGGCGCCGAGCTGGCCGTGGGACTTGGAGCTGGGAGCGTGCGGGGACACGCCCACGGCGGTGTCGCGGAAGCGAGGGTTGAGGATGTTCTCGCGATGTCCCTGGGAGGCCATCCAGGAGGCCACGATCGCGCGAGGTGAGGCCTCCCACAGGGTGCCCCAGGCGAGGTTCTCACCGACTTCGAAGCCGATCTGCGAGCTGTAGATGTAGCCGCTCGCGCGCATGCGGGTGAGCGGCGTGTCGCCGCCGGGGCCGACGTGTTCGAAGTAGTCGCCGAAGGCCATGCTCTCGGTGTGACTCTGGGCCGCCTGCTCGAGTCGTTCGTTGGGCTGCAGTTCGCCCTCGCCGCGGGAGGTGCGTTCCTGGTTGACCAGGCACATCACGGCCGCGCGGATGCGGTCGAGGTTCTGGGCGTTCGGCTCGAGGCCGCCATCCTGGCAGGCGCCCGCACCGTGGGCGGGGGAGGGTCGCCGCGCGGGCTGCGGGTTCGCCGATCCGGCTGGCCTGCGGGGGACGGTGATTCGGTGCGAGTGTGTGTGAGGCTTCCTCGCCGTCCGGTGGACGGCGGGGAGGTGGCGCTTGCGACAGTGCACCGCCTTCGCCCGCCGGCGGGCGGGCCGGTGGCTCGGTCGAAAGCGGGCGGCCCTGGTGCAGACGGCGGTTCGGTGACGGCGCCTTGGGGCCGCGTGTCGGGCGCGGGCGTGGGCGGTACGGGCTGCCGCGGACGGAGAGCGGTGCGCGCCTAGGGCCGAGGAGATGCCGGCGGCGGCGCAGGCGGAGAGGGCCACCAGGGCGATGACGCACATGAGGCGGAAACGGGCCACCCCCTCCCATCGGCGCGCCCCCGCGCGGGCCTGAGGGGGGAGGGCAGGCTTGGGCAGCTTTGCGCCGGAATGCCCCGAGGCGCACGGGCGGGCGCAGCTACAGCTGAAGGACGCGTCCGAGGATCTCCCGCATTATCTCGTCGCTGCCGCCGCCGATCGGCCCGAGGCGGGCGTCGCGGGCCGCCCGCTCGACCCAGTACTCGCGCATGTAACCGGCGCCGCCGTGGATCTGCAGGCAGGCGTCCATCAGCTCGAAGCAAGCGCGCTGGGTGAGGAGCTTCGCCATCGTTACCTCGCGCAGCGGCTCCTCGCCGGCGACGAACCGGCGCAGGGCGTCGTAGGTGACGCACCGGCAGGTGTGTGCCGAGGTGGCGAGGTCGACGAGCCTGTGGCGGATCGTCTGGTGCCCCGACAGGGGACGCCCAAAGGCCTGGCGCTCGCGGGCGAACTCGGCGGTGCGCTCCCAGGCGAGCTGCATGGCGCCGACCGCCCCGAGGGCCATCGCCAGGCGCTCCCACTGGAAGTTGGCCATGATCAGGGCGAAGCCCTCGTGCAGCCCGCCGAGCAGGTTCTCCTCGGGCACGAACACGTCCTCGAAGCTGATGGTGGCCGTGTCCGAGGCCTGCCAGCCGAGCTTCTGCAGCGGCGCGGAGACGATCCCCTCACCGCGGTCGACGATCAGGAAGGAGATGCCGTGATGGCCGCCCTCGGCTGTGGTCTTGACGGCCGTGACGATGAAGTCGGCGCGGACCCCGTTGGTGATGTAGGTCTTCTCCCCGTTGACCATCCAACCCGCCTCGGCCGGCTCGGCGCGGGTGCGGATCGCTGCCACGTCGGAGCCGGCGCCCGGCTCGGTGATCCCGAGCGCGCCGATCTTCTCGCCGCGGATGGCCGGGGCGAGGTAGCGCTGCTTCTGGTCCTCTGTGCCGAACTTCCAGATCGGCGGCGTGGCGATGTTCACATGTGCCCCGATCCCCGCCGCCGTTCCTCCGGAGCCGACCCGCGCCAGCTCCTCGATGAGGACGGCCTCGTGCAGGTAGTCGCCGCCCTGCCCCCCGTACTCGAGGGGGTACTTGAGCCCGAGCAGGCCCTGGGCGGCGAGCTTTCCGAACACCTCGTCGGGGAACCAGTGGTCCTCCTCCCACTGCTGGGCGTGGGGCGTCAGCTCGCGTTCTATGAAGCCGCGGGCGGAGGACCGCAGCTCCTCGTGCTCCTCGGTGAAGGGTGGGGTGGGAGGCAATCTGGCGGTGTCCCCGTGCGTGCGGTCGGCGTCGCCGGCCTCAGCGCCCGCCGATCGTGCCCGAGCTTGTGATCACAGCCCGTAGGAGCGGCCGATGACCTCGAGCATGATCTCGTCGGTGCCGGCCCCGATCCGGTTCAGGCGCATGTCGCGCCACACCCGCTCGACGTTGTACTCCTTCATGTAGCCGGCACCCCCGTGTATCTGTATGCACTCGTCCGCCACCTCGCAGGCGATGCGGGAGGCGTGCAGCTTGGCCATGGAGATCTCGCGCACCGGGTACTCGCCGTTGGCGAAGCGCCACGCCGTCATGTACACGAGCTGGCGGGCCGTTTCGATCTTCGTCGCCATCTCGGCGAACTTGTGCCTGATCACCTGGAAGTGGCCGATCGCTTTGCCGAAGGCTTCGCGCTCCTTGGCGTATTCGAGTGTCTTGTCAAAGCATTTCTGGGCGCCCGCGACGCTGCCGGCGGCGCCGATCATGCGCTCGCCCTGGAGCTCCCACATGATGTGGTAGAAGCCCTTGCCCTCCTCGCCGAGCAGCGCCGAGGCGGGCACGCGAACGTCCTGGAAGGCGAGCAGCGCCGTGTCGGAGGCGTGCATCCCCATCTTCTGCAGCTTCTTCTCGCGGATCACGCCCGGGCTGTCCATCGGCACGAGGAACAGGCTGAAGCCGTCGTAGCCGGCGTCCGGGTCGGTCTTCGTGACGAGCACGATCACGTCGGCGCGGTGGCCGTTGGTGATGTAGGTCTTGGAGCCGTTGATCACGAATTCATCGCCGTCGCGCACCGCCCGCGTCTTGATCCCTTTGACGTCCGAGCCGGCGTCGGGCTCCGTGATACCGAGGCAGAGGATCTTCTCGCCCTTGATCGCCGGCACCGCCCACTGCTGCTTCTGCTCCTCGGTCCCGAGCGCCAGGATCGGGGGCATCGCCATGTCGGTCTGAACCGCGATGCCCATCGACAGCCCGCCGGAGTTGGCGTTCGAGATCGCCTCGCCGAGGACCAGGGCGCTGAAGTAGTCACCGCCCTGACCGCCGTACTTCTCGGGCTTGTCCAGACCCAGGAAGCCGAGCTCGCCCATGCGCCTGAAGACCGAGTCGGGGAACGTGGTCTCCTCCCACTCGTCCGCGTGGGGCGCCAGCTCCTTCAGCGCGAAGTTCGTGATCGACTCGCGCAGCTGTTCGTGCTCGTCGGTGAAGATGAAGTGCTTGCGCTTGGCCTGGTGGTCAGGCTTCAGGACGCTCTCGGCGGTCGCGGCCATGTCGGGCGGGCTCCTTGTGTCTGGGTGCGTGGGCCGACCGATCGCAGCTCGGGCCGGCCCGGAGCACATGACGCTAACGCAGGGCGGCGCAAAAGTAAACAGTAGGGCTACTTACTTCCCACACGAGTGAGATGCGGTTAGGATGCTCCGGTGTCCAGCGAACCGGTTCTCTACGAGGTGAGCGAGGCGGGGGTGGCGACGATCACCCTCAACGACCCCGACACGCGCAACGCCCTCTCCCCGGAGCTGCTCGGCGGGCTCATCGCCGCCTTCGCCCGGGCCCGCGAGGAGGACGGGGTGCGCTGCGTGGTGCTCGCCTCATCGCACCCGAAGACGTTCAGCTCGGGCGCCAACCTGGGCGGCTTCGCCGGCGACTCCTCCCTCGTGCACAAGCATTTCGGCTCGGAGCGGTTCGTGGATCTGTTCAAGCTCATCGGCGAGCTCGGCAAGCCGACGATCTGCGCCGTCCGCGGCCACGTGCTCGCGGGCGCCTTCGGGATCGCGCTGGCGTGCGACCTGATCGTCGCCTCCGAGGAGGCCACCTTCGGCACACCGGAGATCAATGTCGGCACCTTCCCCTTCATGATCATGGCGCTGATCTACCGAAACGTTCCGCGCAAGAAGGCCAACGAGCTGCTGCTGCTGGGCGAGCGCTGCAGCGCCCAGGAGGCGCTGGCGGCGGGCTTTGTCAACCGCGTCGTGGCCGACGGGGAGCTCGACGGGCTCGTCGCCGACTGGGCGGACAGGCTCGCCGGCAAGAGCCCCGTGATCATGCGCCTGGGCAAGGAGGCCATGCGCCGCCAGCTGGACATGCCGCTCGACGACGCCCTGGACTACCTGCGCGCGCAGCTGACCCTCGCGCTCTCCACCGAGGACGTGGTCGAGGGCGTGAGCGCCTTCTTCGAGAAGCGCGAGCCGGAGTGGAAAGGCCGCTGATGAGCACCCCGCAGACCGCCTCGATCCTGCGCCCCCTCGTCGAGGACCTGGCCGCGCGGCGGGCGAGCATCAAGCTCGGCGGCGGGGAGGAGAAGATCGCGGCCCAGCACGCCCGGGAGAAGCTGACCGCGCGCGAGCGGATCGCGCTGCTGATCGACGATGGCACCTTCGTCGAGCTGGGCATCCATGGCCGCCCGCACTTCGCCCAGCGGGCGATGGACGGCAGGGAGGCCCCGGCCGACGGCGTCATCACCGGCTACGGGAAGGTGGACGGGCGCATGGTGGCGGTGTGCGCCTACGACTTCACGGTGATGGCCGGCTCGATGGGGATGACCGGCGAGCTGAAGGTCGGCCGCCTGCGGGAGCTCGCGCTGACCAAGCGCATCCCGTTCATCTGGCTGCTCGACTCCGCCGGCGCGCGCATCCAGGAGGCGGTCGGCTCGCTGTTCGCCGGATCGGGGCACCTGTTCCGCGAGGAGGTGGTGATGAGCGGCGTGATCCCGCAGGTCGCCGCGCTGATGGGGCCCTGCGCGGCCGGCACCGCCTACATCCCCGGGCTGGCCGACTTCGTGCCGATGGTCAAGGGCCGCGGCTCGATGGCCCTCGCCGGGCCGCATCTCGTGCGGGCCGCGATCGGCGAGGACGTCACCCAGGAGGAGCTCGGCGGATCGCGCGTGCACTGCCGCAAGTCGGGCGTGGGGGACCTCGAGGTGGCCGACGATCCCGACTGCATCGAGCAGATCAAGCGCTACCTAAGCTTCTTCCCCCAAAGCTGCGAGGAGGCGCCGCCGGTCACGACGCCTACCGATCCGGTGGAGCGCGCCGACGAGGAGCTGCTCGACGTCCTGCCCGAGTCCAACCGCAAGCCGTACGACATGTACGAGGTGATCCGCCGGATCGCCGACGACGGCTACTACTTCGACCTCAAGCCGCAGTGGGCGAAGACGATCATCACGTGCTTCGCGCGCTTCGGCGGGCGCCCGGCCGGCATCGTCGCCAACCAGCCCAAGCACCTTGGCGGCATCCTCGACAACGACTCCGCCGACAAGGCGGCCCGCTTCGTGAACCTCTGCAACGCCTTCGCCATTCCCCTCGTGTTCCTGATGGACGTCCCGGGCTTCATGGTCGGGAGCAAGGTGGAGGCCGCCGGCATCATCAGGCACGGAGCGAAGATGCTCTACGCCGTCGCCAACGCGACGGTCCCCAAGATCACGGTGATCACGCGCAAGGCCTACGGCG
>DATNKQ010000057.1:0-6734 GCA_035603315.1 Thermoanaerobaculia bacterium | reverse complement strand
GAGCGCCTCGCCGAGGCGCGGACGGGCCTCGCGGCGACCGCCTACCTGAGCCAGCGCCCGGCCGACGAGCGCCGGAGCGAGGCCGCCTTCGAGGCGGAATGGGCGCGCATGGGAGGCGTCCTGCGCGCCGACCTCGGCGCTCCCTCGGCCGCCGCTTTCGACGGCGTGCGCCCCGCCGCCGCCCGGGCCCTCGGCGAGGCGGCGCTTCCCCAGGTGCGGGCCTACTACCAGGCGAGCCTCGACTACGGGAAGAGCACCGAGCCGGCGAGCGGCCTCTATTACCTCGGCCTCGCCCAGGCCGAGCGCGAGCTCGCTGCCTTCTGCCGCACGCTCTCCGCGCCTTCGTCCCTCCCGCCGCCGCCCGTGCGCGACCTCCACGCCGAGCTCGACGCCCTGGAGGGCGAGCTGCTCGCCGCCTACCGGCCGCCGGCCTCGATCGCCCGGCATGGCGAGTTCATCGGCGCCAGCTCCACTCTCAAGGAGGCCCGCGAGCTGGACGCCGCGGGCCTGCGCTACGGCGCGCTCCTGCGCTACCTGCAGGCGGCGCAGCGGGTCGCCGCGCTGCGCCCGCCTTCGCCGACGCCCCTCGACCTTGCAGCCGGCGCGCTCGCCCGGCGGCTGCGCGAGCTCGACGCCCGGCTCGCCGCCAGCGGCGTCGACGACAGCCTCGGCCGCCTGTTCCTGGAGACCGCGGAGGCCGAGGCGGCGGCGAGCCCTTCCGCCGCGGCGGAGATCGCCGGCGACGTGTTGCCGCGCTACTTCGCCGCCCTCGCTCCCGCCCGCCCCGAACCTCCGAAGCCGGCGCCCCGGGTCACGGTCACGCTGGTGCGCTGGCCCTACACGTGAAACCTCTCCGATCCGGCAGGTCTGCTGGCACAGAGCGTGGCGCAGGAGTTCGGCGGGCAGGTCCGCTTCGTGGCGGAGAACTACGGCGACTCTCTGCTGGCGAAGCGTTTCGGGGTGACGCGTTACCCCGCCATCTTCGTCGACGACGTGCTGGTGGCGACGCCGAAGGACTTCGGCTTCTACGGCCGCGGGGAGGGCGCGGGCGACGGGCGCTACACGCCGCTCCGCAGCGCCGCCAGCCACGAGCGCTTCCGCGCCGACCTGAAGCGCATGATCGAGCTCGTCCTCGCCGGCCGGAAGGACGCGGCCCGCGCGGCGGCCCCGCCGGCGCCTGAGACATCCGGCGAGACCGCCGCCCTCCCCGCCGTCACTCTGAAGGGCCTGGACGGCAGAGCGCTCTCGCGCGCCGGTCTTGCCGGGCGCGTCGTCGTGGTCGAGCTGTGGGCGACCTGGTGCCCACCGTGCCGGGGGACGCTGGGCTGGCTGGGCGAGCTGCGGAAGAAGCACGGGGATCGCCTGGAGGTGGTCGCCGTCGCGGTCGAGTCCGAGGAGGCGAACGTCCGCAAGCTGGCGGGCGAGCTCGACCTGCCGGTCGTCTGGGTGATGGGCACGCCGGAGCTGGTGCGCGCCTTCGGCGACCTCACCGCCGTGCCGACGCTCCTCGTCTTCGATCGCCAGGGCCGCGCCGCCGGAGCCTTCTACGGCGCCTCCCCGGGCCTGCACGAAGAGGTCGAGGCGACGCTCGCCCCGCTCCTCCGGTAGGCAACCTCTCGCCTACCGAGACGCGAAAAGGGGCAGGCCGCCGGGCCTGCCCCTCGTCACGATTCCCGATGCAGCGGAATCAGTCGATCGCCTTGCCGTCCTGGATCTGCTGGATGATGTTCTCGAGGTTCTTCTTGTTGGCGTCGTCCGGGGCCTGCGGGATGGCGAGCTTGGCCTCCTCCACGGCCTCTTTCTTGTGGCCGAGGGCGGCATGTCCGCGGGCGAGCCCGACGTGGATCGGCCAGACGTTGGGATGGAGCTGGGCGTTGAGCTCGAAGACCTTCATCGCCTCCTGCGTCTTCTTCTGGGCGAGGAGCTGGCGGCCGTAGAGGTGGAGGTCGACGGGGCCGGCGGTGGGATGGTGGAAGGCCCTGTCCCTCGTCTTCGTGGCGTCGTCCTCATGGCCGTTGGCCGCCTGGAGGTCGGCCACCGTGGTGAGGGTGTTGAAGTTCTCCTGCCCGCCCTGCTTCGAGTCGGCCGCCTGCTCGGCCCACTTCTGGCCTTCCGCCAGGTCGACCTTGTTCTGCAGGCAGTAGACGGCGGCCGCCTGGAATCCCACCCAGCTGAAGCCGGCCGTCGAGCGCAGCTCGTGGCGGATGTTTTCGACGTAGAGGCTGGGCATGTCGTCGACGGTGATCACGAACGGCACCTGCAGGTTCTCCCACTTGAGAGCCGCGGTCGCCGTCGTCTGCTTGCGCTCGGGGAACTCGTAGGCGAGGACCTCGCGGTACTCGCTCGGCTCGGGCTTGGTCTTCACCCGCAGGGCGTCCTCCCTGGGGTCGTAGAAGAAGCTCCCCCAGGAGGTGTGGTTCTTCGAGAAGATGATCGTCCACTCGTCGGCTCCGGGGATGAAGTGGAGGCCGTAGGTGCCGGCCGGCAGCGGCTGGCCCTGGACCTTGATGTCGTGCGAGGCGGTGAACACCGTGTTCTCGTTGGCGCCGCCGCGCCAGGGGCACTGGTCGCCGCAGCTGCCGAAGCCGAGGTTGGCCATCCCGTAGGGCACCAGCTTGCCCCAGATCTGGCCCTTGCGGTCGACGCCGGTGGGGCTGTGGACGTGGGGGCTGCTGTAGTCGATGCTCACCTTGACGAGGCCGATGCTCTGGATGACCGTGGCCCGCTGGTTGCCGCCGGACGGCGGCAGGGTGACGCCGTTGAACTGGGCCGCGGCGGGGCCGGCCAGGGCGAGCGCCAGGAGCGCCGCCAGCGCCAGGAGACGAACTGAGGGTCTTGCCATAGGATGTGTCCTCCGGGGTCGGGAGTGGATGGGTGCGCGGCCTCCCCGGCGTCGGGCGGGGAAGCTCTCTTGCGTTGCTACGCAGAAAAGGGCGGAAGGTTTGGCGCCCGGTCCGTGCCGGGCACGGGGTCCGCGGCGGACGTCGAGCTGCGCACCGAGCGAGTGACGATCGGCGGCCTCGAGCTCTGCGTGCGCAGCGCCCCCGGCCCCGGGCCGCCGCTGGTGATGGTCCACGGCCTGGGGGTGTCGAGCCGCTACATGCTCCCCCTGGCGCGGCGGCTGGCGCCCCATCGCGCCCTCCACCTCCCCGACCTGCCCGGTTTCGGCGACAGCGGGAAGCCGCCCAAGGCTCTGGGCATCGAGGAGATGGCGGACTGCCTCGCCGACTGGGCGCGGGCCATCGGCCTGCCGCGAGCCGACTTCTTCGGCCACTCGCTGGGCTGCCAGGTGGTGGTGGACCTCGCCGTCCGGTATCCGCAACAGGTCGGGCGGCTGGTCCTGGTGGCGCCGACCATCGACATCGCCCGGCGGACGGTCACGGGCGAGCTCGTCCGCCTGCTGCGGGATGCGCCGCGCGAACCCGCCGCCCTGCTGCCGATCGTCGTCCGCGATTACTGGAAGGCGGGTACCCGCCGCCTGCTGCGGACCCTTCGCTTCGCCCTTTGCGACCCGGTGGAGGAAAAGCTTCCCGCGGTCGCCGTGCCGGCGCTGGTGATGCGCGGCGAGGACGACCCGGTGGTCTCCCAGGCCTGGGTGGAGGAGGTGCGGCGGCGGCTGCCGCGAGGCCGGCTCGGCAACGTCCCCGGAGCCGCCCATGCGGTCCACTTCAGCGCTCCCGTGGAGGTCGCAACCCGGGTGCTGCGATTCCTCGCGGAAGAATGAGACTGGCGCCTTACGCGCCGCGCTGGGCCACCAGAACCGCGCGGTCGCGGAGCTTCTCGGCGGCGGGGGAGAGGGGGGCGTTGGTGAGGATCTTGTTGATCCTCTCGAGCGCCTTGGTGCTGTCGCCGACCCCCTGGTAGAGGACGACCTCGCCGTAGAGGTTGTCGGCCAGGACGTTGAGCCTGGCGATCACCTCGGAGAGGTGCGGCCCGGTGGGGAAGCGGCGCAGGTACTCGGCACCGTTGGCGACGTCGTCGTAGGTCTTCGCCATGGCGTCCAGGCGCTCGGCGGCGAGGCGCTTGAGCTCGGTGTCGCGGTTCTGGTCGACGAGCTGCTGCAGGGCGGCGAGCTCTTTCAGGTTGGGGGCCAGGTTGCGCAGCCCGGCGCGGGCGCGCCGGCCCTCGCCGCTGTCGGGCGCCGCCTTCTCGGCCGCCAGGTACTGCGTCACCGCGTCGGTCTCGTTGCCGAGCCGGCTGTAGGCGTCGCCCAGGGCGAGCGCCACCTCGGGCACCTCGCGGGCCTCGGGGAAGTTGGACAGGAAGCTCGACAGGAACGCGGTTTCGTAGACGCCGCCCTTGAACACCGAGACGGCGCGCGGGTAGAGCTCCTTCAACTTGCGGTCGAAGTCCGCCAGCTCGCTCGCCACGGTGGTCAGGAACTCGCTGTCGGGGGTGGCGAGGCGCACCACCTCGCGCTGCTTCTGGTAGGCGCGGACGAGCGATCCGTAGTCGCGCGCCAGGAGCGGCTTCGCCAGCTGCTGGTCGCGCTGCGCGTGGAGCCTCTCGAGGCGGATCGCGTCGGCCACCTTGCCCTGCGGCCAGGTGGAGAGGGCGGCGTCCTTGAGGTAGCTGGCGACGGTCACCGGCGCCTTCGCTGCGTTCACCTCGCCGGGGAGGGGCTTCTCCGGCGGCCGCCTCCCGCGCGGGCTCCCCTCGAGCTTCGAGCGCTGGCGCTCGAGGTAGCTCATGAGGACGGCCTGGGTGCGCAGGCGGTAGGAGTCCGCCGGCCGCTTCGCTTGGACCTTCCAGGTTTGCTTGCGCGCCTCGGCGGCCCGGATGCGCTCGTCGGGGAAGGGGTGCGTCCGCCAGTAGCCGAATTCCTTGGCCTCCGGCGTCCGGCTGCTCATCAGCACCCACATCTGCCGCGCGCCGTCGGGGTCGTAGCCCGCCGCCGCCGCCAGCCGCTGGCCTTCCTGGTCGGCGGCGTCCTCGTTCTCGCGGCTGTAGCTGCGCAGGAGGAGCTCCGACAGGATGAGGTTGGCCGCCGCCACCCCTTCAATGCGGTTGCCGGCCTGGTTCTCGTATCCCACCCGCGGGTCGTAGGGGGCCTGGGGGGCGGAGGACTGCCGGCTGCTGCTGCGCTCGGCGCCGATGATCACCCCCGCCAGCAGAATGTTGCCGAGCACGCTCATCAGCGTCGCCCGGCGGTCCATGTGCAGGTAGTGCTCGAGGACGACGTGGCCGACCTCGTGGCCGAGGACGCAGGCCAGCATGTCGTCCGTCAACCCGAGGTCGAGGAGGCCGCGGGTGACGAAGATCTGGCCGGCGGGCAACGACACCGCGTTGGGCTCCGCCATGTCGACGAGGGAGAAGGTGAAGGGGAACTTCTGGAAATCGGAGTTCTGGGTCAGCTCGTAGCCGATGCGGTTGACCCGCGCCAGCTCCTTCTCGTTGTCGTAGCGGCCGTACTGCTCGATGGTCTGCTGCGCGGCCTCGAGGCTCTTGGCGAAGAGGTCGGGGTTGGAGATCGTCTGCGCCGGGAGCGGCAGACCGGCGAGCGCCAGGGCGAGCGCCAGGAAAGCGGCGAGGTGGCGGCAATGCTTGACCATAGTCTTTACCTTACCACCCCAGAACAGCCTGCGGGGCCGACAAAATCCCGTGCTTCCGCTCCGCTCCGCGACGCCGGCTCCGGGCGGCGAAAAGCCTCTTGATTACAACGGCGGAGCGCGGCGCGAGTTCCGGGCGCCGGCGGCCTTCTGTGGTAGCTTCTCGCGCATGAGCGAGATGACTGTCGAAGTGGAGACCGCCCGGGGAAACATGGCCGAGATCCGCCCGGCTCTCGACACCGCCTTGAAGGAGGCTTTTCCCGGCGGCATGCTCAAGTGGCGGTGGGAAGGGGACGTCATGCATCTCTCCGGCCCCGGGGCCACCGGCACCATCGTCTTCGAGTCCGGACGCCTGGTCGGCCGCGCCGACCTCAAGCCCCCCGCCAGCCTGATGCGCCCGGTGATCGAGCAGAAGATCGTCCAGGCGATGAAGAAGGGCTCGATCTAAGCCCGTCGACTCCTGTTGTTCAGTAAGGTCTAGACGAAGTCATCCTGAGCGAGAGCGAAGGATCTGGGAGGTGGGCGGCCTTCCAAACTTCTGGAAGCAAGGGACTTCACGCCACCCTTCCCCCAGATCCGTCGCTCTCGCTCAGGATGACAAATCAGGGTTTGCGCGCCGCAAACTGACGGATTGTCGACCTCCGATAAAAACCCCAGCCTGCCCGCCGCCCTCTCCCGCCATGCGGCGGAGCGTCCCGCCGAGCCCTGGCTCTTCTTCCGCGAGGGATGGGATTGGCGATGGTCGTCGTGGGAGGAGGCGGCGCGGCGGGTGGAGGCTTGGAGCGCCGCGCTCGCTTCCCTCCCCGGCGGGACCCGCGCCGCCTTCGCCGATCTGCCGCGCCCGCGGGCGATGGCGATCGATCTCGCCCTCCAGGCGGCGGACCTGATCGCGGTGCCCATTGCCGGCGCCGTCCTCTCGGCCGAGCTGTCCCGCCGCGGCTGCCAGCGCTGGGTGGAGGTCGAGGGGGATGCCGGCGCCGACGCCGCAGACATCGAGCTGCCGCGGTTCACCCTGCCGGCCGCCCTGCAGCCCGCAGGACGTTCCGGTCGATCTCCAGAAGAAGCGGGTGGGGCGGTGGCCGTCGATGCCGCCGGCGGCGTCCGGGAGCTGACCGCCGCCGACCTCGCGGGCGCCTACGCGGACATCCAGAGCGGGCTGGGAGCGCCGCGGGGGCGCGAGATCGT
>DATNKQ010000024.1:0-3078 GCA_035603315.1 Thermoanaerobaculia bacterium | reverse complement strand
AGCAGGAAGGTATTGGCGCCGAAGTCCGTGAGGGCGTCGATGTAGGCCTTGACCACCGGGTCCTGGCGCGGCAGGAGGTTCAGCATGTCGGTGTCGAACGACAGCCGCGTCACCAGGAGCAGCGACGCCAGGAGGGCGGCGGCGAAGCCGGCGAAGACCAGCCGGTAGCGGCGCCTCGCGAAGAGCGCGAGGCGCTGCAGGAGGGTCGGCGGCACCTAGGGCCTCGACCCCGGGCGGGAGCCCGCCGGGGAGGGCGGCTCGCCGCGCAGGATGAGACGGCCGAAGCGCACGAAGTACTCGACGCCGGAGTAGACGGTGACAACGAGCGCCACCCACAGCGAGAGCGGCGCCAGGTGCCGGAACTGGCCGAGCTGCTGGTAGATGATGAGGAGCGAGATGGAGACGATCTGCACCGAGGTCTTGATCTTCCCCGACAACCCCGAGGGGATGACCACGTTCTCGGCCGCCGCGAAGCCGCGCAGCGAAGAGACCGCGAACTCCCGCGCCAGGATCACTACCACCATCCAGGCCGGCACCAGCTGATGGTCGAGCTCGACCAGCGACACGAAGGCGGCGGAGATGAGGATCTTGTCGGCGGCGGGGTCGAGGAGCGTCCCCAGCCGTGTCACCTGCTGGCGGCGGCGGGCGAGGAAGCCGTCTAGGAAGTCCATCGCCGCGGCGAGCAGGAAGAGGCCGAGGCCGACGAACTCCTTACCCTCGAACTTGGTGAGCAGGACCACCACCAGCGGCGGCACCAGCAGGATGCGGCAGAGCGACAGCAGGTTGGGGATGTTGAGCATCGCGGCGGGAGGTGTGAGCCTCCGCGCCATTCTATGCCACGTCTATTGCATGTCGGGGGCGGCGCTGGCGGGCTTAGCGCAGCCCGCCGATGGCCGTCGTCAGGAGCAGGCGGACGCCGTTGCGCTCGACGTGCGGGTGGCGGAGGGGGCAGTCGGCGGCCGGCGCCGCAGTGCGGCTGAGGGAGAGGACGACCGGTCCGCCACGCTCCCCATGGTAGAGCCCGAGCACCCGGCGCACGTAGTCGCGGGTGTCGGGATAGGGCGGCACGCCGCCGTGGCGGACGACCGCCTCGGGACCGGCGTTGTAGGCGGCGACGGCGAACTCCAGCCGGCCGGCGAAGCGGTCGATCATGCGCCGCAGGTAGGTGGTGCCGCCGCGCAGGTTCTGCTCGGGATCGTAGGGGTTGGCGACCGCCAGCTCGGCGGCCGTGTCCGGCATGAGCTGCATGAGCCCCATGGCCCCCGCGCGGGAGAGGGCGCGCGCGTTGTAGCCCGACTCGACCTGAATGACCGCCCGCACCAGCTTGGGGTCGAGCTGCTGGTTGTCGGCGTGGCGGACGATGAGCGGCTCCAGGCGGGGGTCGGGGACGGCGACCAGGGTGTCGGAGTAGCGGCGGGCATGCTGGACGGCGTTCTCGTTGAAGATCACCCGCCGGCCATCGGCGTTGACGCCGACCCTGACCTCCGCCGCCGCCGGCGCCGCGGTGATGGCGGCGAGGGGGCCGAGGAGGGCTGCGAGACAGACGACAGCTTGGATCTTCATGCGAGACCAGACCGCCTTCGAGTTGTCTACGACTTACAGGGACTGCTGGCGCGCATGCTAACCCCAAGCGGGGGCCGCATTCAAGTGGGCTTCGTCCTACGCTGGGCCGTGGTACCATCCGGCGGACTTTTTGGAGCCTTTCCCATCCCCCTGGAGGAGCCGAGGCGCATGAGCCACGAGGAGCGCGAAACCCTGGACATCGACGTCCTCTTCGTGGGCGCCGGGCCGGCCAGCCTCGCCGGGGCGCTGCACCTGGCCCGGCTGCTGGCAGCGCACAACGTCCAGGCGGCGAAGAAGCTCGAGGTGTCGATCGCCGTCCTCGAGAAGGGCAAGGAGGTCTCGAGCCACGCGCTGTCGGGGGCGGTCGTCGACCCGCGGGCGCTGCGCGAGCTCTTCCCCGAGGACTGGCGGACGGCGCCGTTCGAGGGCCGCATCGAGCACGAGAAGCTGCTCCTCCTGACGCCCAAGCGCTCCCTCTCCCTCCCCATCCCGCCGCCGCTCGAGAACGACGGCAACTATGTCGCCTCGCTCGGCAAGCTCCTCAAATGGATGGCCCCCAAGCTGGAGGCGGCCGGCGTCGACCTCTTCTTCGAGTTCCCGGCGGTCTCGGCCCTCGTCGAGGAGGGGCGCGTCGTCGGCGTGCGGACGGGCGACCGCGGGATCGGCCATGACGGGCGGAAGAAGGCCAACTACGAGCCGGGGGTCGACGTCCGCAGCCAGGTGGTGGTCCTGGGCGAGGGGCCGCGGGGGACGCTCGCCAAGCAGCTCGACGAGCGCTTCGACCTGAGCCACGGCAGGAACCCGCAGGTCTACTCCCTGGGCTTGAAGGAGATCTGGGACCTGCCGGCCGGCCGCATCGAGGCCGGCGAGGTGATCCACACCCTGGGTTGGCCGCTGGGGCTCGGCACCTTCGGCGGCGGCTTCCTCTACGGCATGGGCGGCGATCAGCTCATCGCCGGCCTCGTCGTCGGGCTCGACTACAAGAACCCGCTCCTCGACCCCCACCAGGAGTTCCAGCGCTGGAAGACCCACCCCGCCATCCGCCCCCTTTTGGAAGGGGGGAAGATGGCCTTCTACGGCGCCAAGGCCCTCCCCGAGGGGGGCTGGTGGTCGATGCCGCGCCTCTCCGGCGACGGCTTCCTCCTCATCGGCGACTCGGGAGGGTTCCTCAACAGCCAGCGCCTGAAGGGAATCCATCTCGGCATGAAGTCCGGGATGCTCGCCGCCGAGACGATCTTCGAGGCCCTGGTGGCGGGGGAGGCCACCGCCGCGCGGCTGGCGCGCTTCCAGGAGAAGGTCGAGGGGAGCTGGATCCGGGAGGAGCTATGGCCGGTACGCAACTTCCACCAGGCCTTCGACCACGGCCTCGCCGCCGGCATGCTCCAGGCCGCCGTGGGCCTGGTCACCAACGGCCGCGGCTGGGGGATCTTCGACCGCTTGGAGACGACGCCGGGGCACCAGCGGATGGCCCGCCTGAACAGCCAGATGGCTCGACCGCAACCGCCCGCCCCACTA
>DATNKQ010000006.1:0-11130 GCA_035603315.1 Thermoanaerobaculia bacterium | reverse complement strand
CCTGCAGATCAACGCCAGCAACTGCGTGCACTGCAAGACCTGCGACGTCATGGACCCCTACGGCATCATCACCTGGGTCCCCCCCGAGGGCGGCGGCGGCCCGAACTACAGCAAGATGTAGGGCGCGCTGTGCGCGCCGGGACCGATGAAGGTGCGCGCAGCGCACCCTACGTTTCGGACCGAACTGCCTGTTCAGTTTATGTAGGGGAGGGGCTTGTCCCCTCCCGGGCGGGGGCAAGCCCCGCCCCTACACAAGAAACCAGCTTCCATGGGGTAAGCCCGCCCTACCCAAGAACCCGTAGGGCGCGCTGTGCGCGCCTCTTCCTACTGCTGCGGCTTGATCGTGCAGTCGCCGCTGCCGGTCTCGACGTGGATGTGGGTCTTGCCGTCGCCGCGCTTGGCGCCCACCACCTTGTGGCGGTTGCGGCGCAGGACGGCGTCGGCGTACTCCACCCGGAGATCGCCGCTCCCCTGATCGGAGTCGAGGTCGAAGGAGGCGGCGTCGCCGGCGGCGATGCGGACGTCGCCGCTGCCGGTCTCGATCACCACCTTCTTCGCCTTGGCGAGCGAGCTCTCTAGGGTGACGTTGCCGGAGCCGGTGTCGGCGGTGAGCTCCTCCATGTCCAGCCCGGTCAGCCGCACGTCGCCGGAGCCGGTGTCGGCGACCAGCGTCATCACCGCCCCTTCCTTGACGGTGACGTTGCCCGAGCCGGTGTCGAGCTTGAGCTTGCCCGCCGCCACCTGGTCGAGGACGACGTCCCCGGACCCAGTCTCGACGACGCCGTTGCCCACCAGGTGGCCGACGACGATGTTGCCGGAGCCGGTCTTGATGGTCGTTTCGCCGCGGGCCGAATCGAGCTTGACGTCGCCCGAGCCGGTGTCGACGGAGAGGCGGCCGGCGAAAGAGGCGAGGCGGACGTCGCCCGAGCCGGTGTCGACGCTGAGCGCCCCCTCGAGGTCGCCGCCGCGGATGGCGCCGATGGCGTTGCGGATCGCCACGTCGCTGCCCACCGGCACGGAGATGCGGAGGTCGGCGTAGAGGGTCGGCGCCCCGGAGCGCTTCCGCGAGTAGATCCGCACCTTCTGGCCGCGGTAGGTGGTCGAGCTGCTGCTCTCGGCGAAGAACGACAGCCAGGAGGGGATATCGGAGTCCCGCTCGGGCCGCGGGAAGTGGAAGGCATGGTACTTCTCGACCGGATAGGCGAGGGCCATCTCGTCGCGGCCCTTGCCGTCGCGGCTCTTGACGAAGATCATGCCGGCCAGGAGCTTCTGGGTCTCGGCGGCGTCGGCGCCCTCGGCGTGGATGGTGCCATCGACGACCAGCGGGCCGCCGTGCACCGGCTCCAGGTCCACCCGGCCGGCGAGGTTGGCGAGCCGCAGGGTCTGGCCCGGGCTCCAGGCGAAGGTCTCGTGGATCTGCCGGGTCTGGGGAGCGGCAAGCGCGGCGCCGGCAGCAACCAGCGCCAGGGCGGCGGCGAGGATCGAGGTGCGGATCGAGGGTCTCATGGCGTCTCTCCTTGCTGCGACTCTACGAGATTGAGCTCCCAAAGGTTGCGCCGGGAGCGGGTATAGACTCGACCGCCGATCCGTTTCCGGAGGTCCGCATGCCCGTGATCCGCCCCACGCTCGTTCGAACGCTCGCCGCGGCGCTGACGGCGACTGCCGCCCTGGCTCTCCTGGCCGCTTTCGCGGCGGCTGCGCCGCCGGCGCCGGCCACGCCCGGGGACGGCCGGCTGACCCCCGCTCTCCTCTTCGCCTCCGGCTCCTTCGGCCGCATCCCTACCCAGCTCGCCTGGTCGCCGGACGGCAAGCGGCTCTCCTACCTGTGGAAGGAGGGCGCCGGGACCTCCCTCTTCAGCTTCGATCCGGCGACCGGCAAGAGCGAGCCGCTCGTCCGGCTGGCCGACCTCTCCCGCGCAGGTGCCGGCACAGCCGGGGCCGCCGGGAACGCCGGTAGCCATGGCGAGGCGCCAGCGGCGGAAGCTAAAGAGCCGGCGCTCGACGAGTACCGCTGGTCGCCCCGGGGCGACGCCCTCGTCCTCGCCTCCGGCGGCGATCTCTGGCTCTACTCCCTGGCCGAACACGGCCTCCGCCGCCTCACCGCCGCCGCCGGAACGGAGGAGGACGCCCGCTTCTCGCCCGACGGCAGCCGCCTCGCCTTCGTGCGCGGCGCGGACCTCTACCTCCTCGACCTGGCGAGCGGCCGCGAGACGGCACTCACCACGGGCGGCAAGGAGGAGGTGACCCTGAACGGCAGGACCGACTGGGTGTACGGGGAGGAGATCTGGAACCGCGAGCCGAACGGCTACTGGTGGAGCCCGGACGGCAGCCGCATCGCCTACTACCAGTTCGACGAGACGCCGGTCGCCGGCTACCCCATCGTCGACTACAGCCCGAAGTACCCCAAGGTGCGCTGGCAGAAGTATCCCAAGGCGGGCGAGCCCAACCCGCGGGTGCGGGTGGGGGTGGTGGAGGTGGCGAGCGGCCGGACGACCTGGATGGCGGCGGCCCCGGAAGGCGGCGACGACTACCTGGCGCGAGTTGACTGGACTCCCGACGGCCGGGGGCTCGCCATCCAGCGCCTGAACCGCGCCCAGAACCGCCTCGACCTCCTGCGCTGCGATCCGCGGGACGGCCGCTGCCTTCCCCTGGCCGACGAGACCAGCTCCACCTGGGTCAACCTCGGACGGGACCTCCAGTTCCTGCCCGATGGCCGCTTCCTGTGGGGCGGCGAGACCAGCGGCTGGCGCCGCCTCTACCTCCACGCCGCCGACGGCCGCGAGATCCGGCCCGTCACCCCCGAGGGCTGGGCGGAGGCCTCGCTCGACGGCCTCCTCCCCGGAGGGCGGGCCGTCGTCACCGGCTACGCGACCGCCGGGATGGGGGCCGCCGACCGCCAGGTCCTGGCGGTCTCCCTGGATTCTGACGCGCCGCCCCAGGTTCTGGCCGGCAAGCCGGGCTGGAACGAGGCGAAGGCCGTGGCGCCGGCGACCGGCGCCTGGGTCGCCTCCTGGAGCGACGCCGACCATCCGCCCCGCCTGGCGGTGATGGGCCCGGACGGCGCCGAGGCCGCCCTCCCCTCCGCTCCGCCGGTCTATGACCCGGCCCTCCTCCCGCGCTGGGAGATGTTGATGATCGACGGCCCCGACGGCGTCAAGCTGCCGGCCCGCCTCGTACGGCCCGCCGGTCTCCAGGCCGGGCGCCGCTACCCGGGGATCCTCTTCCACTACGGCGGACCGGCCTCGCAGGAGGTGAGGAACGCCTGGACCCCGCGCGGCGCCTGGCACAAGCTGATGGCCCAGCGCGGCTTCGCCGTCTTGACCGTCGACAACCGCTCGTCGGTCTTCTTTGGCAAACGCGGGGAGGACCGCGACTACCATCGCATGGGCGAAGGCGACCTGGCGGCCCAGCTCGCCGGGGTCGACTACCTGAAGAGCCTGGGCTGGGTCGACACCGCTCGCCTCGGCCTCTGGGGCTGGTCGGGTGGCGGCACCACGACTCTCCTCTGTCTCTTCCAGCGCCCCGGCGTCTTCCGGGCGGGGGTGGCCGGCGCGCCGGTCACCGACTGGACGCTCTACGACTCCATCTACACCGAGCGCTACCTGGGCCTGCCGAAGGACGACCTCGAGGGCTACCGCGCCTCCTCGCCCGCGACCTACGCCGCCGGCCTCCGCGACCGCCTCCTCTTGGTCCACGGCACGGCCGACGACAACGTCCACCCGCAGAACACCATCGTCCTCACCGCCAAGCTGGTCGACGCCCAGCTCCCCTTCGAGGAGGCGATCTACCCGGCCCAGAAGCACGGCTTCCGCCCCGACGCCAGCCGCCACCTCTACGAACGGCTGACCGAGTTCTTCGAACGCGCGCTGGGGGGACCGAGCTAGCCCGCGAGGGCCGTCTCGACCTCGGCGACGTCGAGCATCAGCGCGCCGCCGGCGCCGGTGACGGCCTTCTTGGGATCGAACTCGTAGTCGCGGATCACCCGCCGGAAGACCTCGCGGAGGGCGCGGGCTCCCAGGCGGGGCTGGCGGGCGGCCTCGGCGGCGATGCGGCGGACGGCGGACGGCGAGACGGCCAGGTGGATGCCGCGGCTCTCGAAGTAGGCGCAGGTCTGGTGGTAGGCGGAATCCGGGGTCTCCAGGAAAATGCGCACCAGCTCGTCCACGGAGAGGTTCTCGAGGAGGACGACGGCGTCGAAGCGGGAGAGGAACTGCGGGCTCATCCCGTAGTCGAAGAGGTCCTCGTTCTTGAGCCACGCTCGGAGGTCGAAGACCAGGTCCTCGCGCACCTTCCCCCCCTCGACGACGGTCACCGGCTGCAGGGCGCCGCGGTCCTTGCCGATCGTCACCCGGTCGAAGACGGCGTCGTAGAGCCCCTCGAAGGCGCCGGCGCAGACGAAGAGGAGGCCGGAGGAGTCGACCGTCGTCGCCGCCCCGCCGGCCCAGGCGGGAAGAGTGATCGGCACCGCCTCGTTTTCGATGAGGGTCAGGAGCGCCTCCTGGGCGCGGATGCCGCTGACGTTGGGGTGGCCGCCGATCTGCGAGCGGATCTTGTCCACCTCGTCGACGAACACCAGCCCGGAGCCGGCGCGCTGGAGGAGCGCCGCGACCGGCGCGTCGGGGCCGAGCTGCTCGCGCGCCCGTTCCAGCAGCCGCCCGAGGACCGCCGCCCCCGGCCGCCCCCGCTCGGCCTCCTCGCCGAGCACGTTGGCGTGGATGCGGACGACGCTCGACCGCGAGGCGAGCGCCGGGTCGGCGGCTAGATACCCTTCGACGGCTCGCATAAGCGTCGTCTTGCCCGTCCCCGAGGAGCCGATCATCAGGATGTTGCCTACCCGCAGGCCGGCCAGATGCTTGGCGAGCGCCACCGCCATCTCGCGGAGGGCGGTCTCCTGGCCCATGACCCGCCGGCGCAGAGCGTCGGAGATCTCGATCGGGTCGGGAGTGTGGGACGGGGCGGCCATGGCGGAACGCTGCCAGGGATTGTAGCCTGCCTTGGCAAGCGGCCTTTGCTCCGGTACATTGAGCGCCCCATGATCTCGGCGACGCCATCCATCCGAACGATCCGGCCGACGTGGAACCTCCTCGCGAGGCCGGCCGCCTCGGCCCTCCTGCTCCTGGCGATCCTGGCGACTGGGACGCCGCCGCTCCGGGCGCAGACGGAGCGCAGCCTGGCGCAGGCGCAGGAGCTGATCGACGCGCGCAAGCCGCAGCAGGCGCTGCCGCTCCTCGACGCGCTGCTGGCGCGCGAGCCGGCCAATGCCCGCGGCCTCCTCCTGCGCAGCACGGCGCGCTTCCTGACCGACGACCTCGACGGCGGCAAGAAGGACCTCGACCGCGCCCTCGAGCTCGATCCCACGCTGCGCCAGGGGTGGCTCAACCGCGCCGCCCTGGAGGTCGCCGGCAAGCGTTACGACGCCGCGCTGGCCGCTTTCGCCCGCGCCGAGGTCCTCGACCCCAAGGCGGCCGACAACGACCTCAACATCGGCGCCGTCCTCCTCCTCGAGGGCAAGCTCGAACCGTCGTCGGCGCGCTTCGCGAGCTACGTCGCCAAGCGCCCCGGGACGGCCGACGCCGAGTACCAGGTGGCCAGCAACTACGCCGGGGCCGGCTACTCGGCCCTGGCCGTCGAGCATCTGAAGCGGGCGATCCAGCTCGACGAGCGTTCGCGCCTGCGCGCCCGCGTCGACGCCAACTTCTCCGGCCTCGCCAAGGAGAAGCGCTTCGCCGAGCTCCTCGACACCGACGCCTATCGGCCGCCGCCGGGGGCGCATCGCGCCTCGCGCAGCTATGACGTCCCCTACGATCCCCAGGACGACCAGCTCCTGGGCTCGGTGGTGGAGGCCATGCAGGTGATCGGCGAGCGCTTCGACCCGCGGGTCGAATCGGCCACCAACTGGGCGCTGATCTGGGGGGACCTGCGGATCAAGGTGACGCGGACCGCCGACGGCAAGGGGCTGGTCGAGGTGAGCGCGGCGGCGGAGCGGATGCCGGAGGCGGAGTGGCGGCGCCGCACCGACAAGCTCTTCCAGGCGATCGTCTTCCAGCTCTACAACCGCCGGGCCGCGAGCGTCAAGCGCAAGCCCTGATCACACCCGCATCAGCACGGAACCCCAGTGCAGGCCGGCTCCCAAGGCGGTGAAGGCGACGAGGGCGCCTTCCGGGGCCTTGCCGGCCTTGCGGGCCTCGTGGAAGGCGATGGGGAGGGTCCCCGAGGTGGTGTTCCCGTACCTCTGGATATTGTTGTAGACCTTCCCGCCGGGCAGGCCCATGGCCTTCTGCGACGCCTCGTTGATGCGTAGGTTGGCCTGGTGCATGATCAGAAGATCGAGGTCTTCGAAGGTGTAGTCGAAGCGGGCGAGGATGGCGCGGGTCACCTCCGGCATGCGGGTGACGGCGAGCTTGAAGACCGCCTTGCCGTCCATCACCGGCACGGTGTCGGCGGCCGCGATCATCTCGCAGGTGACGAACGGCCGCCGGCTCGATCCCAGGCCCGGCACGAAGAGGATGTCCTTGTGGTTGCCGTCGCCGTAGAGCGCGGCGCCGAGGATGCCGCGCCCCTTCCCGTTCTCCCCTTCCGCCGGCGCAGCGCGAAAGACCATCGCCCCCGCGCCGTCGCCGAACAGCACCAGCAGGTGGCGGAAGCGCGAGTTCCAGGCGAACTCCTCCGCCGGCAGCGGCCCCGGGTCGCGGCCGTGAAGGACGTCGAAGGTGCGCGTCGAGAACGGCATCAGCGAGGTGTGGACGTCGCTGCCGACGAGCAGCACCGTCCTGGCGATGCCGGAGCGGATGAGGGCGTCGACGACCTGCAGGCCGTAGGCGAAGCCGGCGCACTGCTGGCGGATGTCGAGGGCGGGGAGCGGGCTCAGGCCCAGCTTCTGCTGCAGGAGGGTGCCGGTGCCGGGGAAGTAGTGGTCCGGCGTCATGGTGGCGCAGACCAGGTAGTCGACCTCCCCCGGCGCGATCCCGGCGTCCGCCAGCGCCGCCCGCCCCGCCTCCGCTCCGAGATCGGAAGAGCCGACCCCGGGATCGACGTAGAAGCGGGTGGAGATGCCGCTGCGCTCGCGCACCCAGTCGTCGCTCGTCTCGATGATGCGGGCGAGCATTTCGTTGGTGATCTCGTGGGGCGGGATGGCAACACCGGTCCCCGCGAGCACGGCCCGTGACTCGCTCATCGACGATCTCCTCCCCGCACGGCCGGTCAGTGTCTCCCGGCGTCGCCGTCGGGCTCCGTCGGCAGCGGCAGGCGCGGCTCGTGGCCCGGAATGTAGGGCACCGTCAGGTCGCCGCGACGGATGAACTGGTAGCGCGGCTCCGGGCGGCGCCCGTTCAAGCCGCTCGGCGTGTTCTTGTCGTAGGTCCAGACCTCGACGGCGGAGGCCCCCTTCCGCGGCGGCACGTCGAACTCCTGCTTCTTGGGCGGACCGTAGAGGACGAAGATGGTACCCCGCGCCGTGCGGCGGCCGAGGTAGCCGGACTCGCTGTAGAGGTGGTCGGCGGCAGCGGCGCGCTCCTCGAAAGCCCTGAGAAGGGGGTTGCCGCCGGGGCGCCCGGGGGTGGGGTTGCGGCGCTCCCAGAACTGGCGCACGAAGTCCTGCGCCGCGGCGTCGTCCTTGAGGGCCAGGTAGGACCGCACCTCCTCCGGCGTCGCCAGCTCGGAGATGGCGCCGACCAGCCAGCTCGAGTTGTCCGGCCCGAGAGCGGGATTGATGAGGTCGATCAGGCGATTGCTCGGCGCCGCGCTGCCGCAGCCGAGGCAGGCGAAGAGAGCGGCGCAGAGGGCGAGCGCCGCGATTGGAGTCAATGGAGCCAGCGGCTGCAGCGCGGGCTGCGGGCCGGGGCGTCGCGAGGACGGATCAGGAGCGGCGGAGGAGATCAAGGAACTCTTCCCGCACCGGCCGCTGGTGGAAGATCCCCCGCAGCGCCGAGGTCACCGTCACCGCTCCCGGCTTCTTGACGCCGCGCATCTCGACGCAGAGGTGGCGGGCCTCGATGACCACCATGGCGCCCTGGGGCTGCAGCTCGTCCTCGAGGAAGGTCACCACCTGCTCCGTCAGGCGCTCCTGGAGCTGCGGCCGCTTGGCGTAGAACTCCAGGATGCGGGCGAACTTCGACAGCCCGAGGATGCGCTCGCGCGGAATGTAGGCGATGTGCGCGTGGCCGTAGAAGGGGACCAGGTGATGGGCGCAAAGGGAATAGAAGGGGATCTGCTTCTCCATCACCATGTGGCTGTAGCCTTCCTCGTTGGGGAAGGTCGTCACCTTGGGCTCGGCGCCCTCCGTGAGCCCGTGAAACATCTCGAGGTACATCTTCGCCACCCGCATGTCGGTCTCGGCGAGGTTGGGGTCGGAGGTGTCGAGGCCCAGGGTGTCCAGGATCCCCCGCACGTGATGGGCGACGCGGATGAGCTTGTCCTGCTGCTCGGCGTCGTACTCCGAGAGGTCGAGGTCGAGGTCGGAGGGGGCGATCAGCTCGGAGTCGTGATCCATGGCTAGAGTCCCCGGGATCTCCCGCGGGCTGATGATCCTATCCTACAACGCGCGAATGCCAGGCCGGAGCGTATGATCGCGGCCGGAGGCTCCTATGCTCTACGACCTCTCCCCCACGCTGCGGCCGGAGACGCCGGTCTGGCCGGGCGACACGCCGTTCGGCTTCCGTCTGACGCTCGCCATCGCCGACGGGGCCGCCGTCAACGTGTCGGCGATTACCTCCACGCCGCACCTGGGCTCGCACGTCGACGCGCCCTTCCACGTCGACGGCCGCGGCGAGACGGTGGCGGAGCTCTCGCTCGAGCCGTTCCTGGGGATGTGCCGGGTGGTGAAGGTGCCGCCGGTGCCGCTGGTCGAGCCCCGGCACGTCGAGGGGCTCGACCTCACGAGCCCGCGCCGGCTGCTCTTCAAGACCGAGAGCCTCCACGACCGCAAATCCTTCTCGGGGCGCTTCACGGCCCTCTCGCCCGAGCTCGCCGCCCTGCTCGCCGAGCGCGGCCTGCTGCTGGTCGGCCTGGACACTCCGTCCGTCGACCCCTTCGAGAGCCACACGCTCGACGCCCACCACCACCTGACCCGCGGCGGCGTCGCCATCCTCGAGGGGCTGGTGCTCGACGGCGTGCCGGAGGGGGTCTACGAGCTGATCGCCCTGCCGCTCAAGCTGGCAGGCCTCGACGCCTCGCCGGTGCGGGCGGTGCTGCGGACGGTCGAGGGGTGAGTTGAGGGGATACAATATCCGCTGCCCGGCGGCCCGCCGGCGCACGCCAAGGGGGAACGGCTCGTGAACGGCAAGGAATTCGTAGCGGGTCTCGTCGAGGACATGCAGCAGCTCTTCGCCCGCCTGGGAGAGACCGAGACGCTGGAGTCGGAGTCGGAGGGACAGGTCGACGTGGTGACGCTCCTGAAGCTCGCCCTGAAGAGCGAGCTCGAGGCGAGCGAGCTGGCCGGTTTCTGGTTGCCCTCGACCCCCGAGGTCGACGCCAAGATGGCCCTGGCGCTCCAGTGCGGCGACGAGATGAAGCACTACGGGCTGATCAGCCAGCGGCTGGCAGAGCTCGGCTGCGACCTCTCGAGCTTCGATCCCCTGGCGGACGGCCACACCCCCCTCTACCAGTATCTCCGCGGCCTGCGCACGACGGTCGAGCGGATCGCCGCCGGCGTCTTCACCAGCGAGGCCATCGCCGAGATCCGCAATACCCAGTTCGTCAACTTCTGCCGCACGGCGGGGGACGAGGGGACGGCCCGGCTCTACGACACCGTCATCCAGCCGGAGGAGATCCACCACCACCAGCTCGGGCGGGAGATCCTCGAGAAGTACGCGACGACCCCCGAGCTCCAGGAGCTCACCGCCGCCGCCATGCGCAACACGCTCGCCATCGCCGACGAGCTGCGCAACCTGGCGGAGAAGACGACCGGCGTCCACAACATCCCGGTGTCCTGAGACCCGCTCCCGCGCATGGCCGCCCCTCCCTCAGCCCCTTCAACCTCCCCGATCACCGTCGAGACCGTCGCCGTCCTGGGCGCCGGCACCATGGGCCGGGGCATCGCCCACGTCGCCGCCCTGGCCGGCTACGCCACCCGCCTCTACGACCCCGACCGGCGGGCGCTCGACCAGGCGCGGGCGAGCATCCACAAGAACCTCGCGAAGGGCGTCGAGCTGGGGAAAGTGGAGGCCCCGCGGGCCGAGGCGGCGCGACGCGCCCTCCAGCCGGTCGACGGGATCGAGGAGGCGGTCGCCGGCGCCGGCCTCGTCATCGAGGCGGTCCCGGAGGAGATGGCGCTCAAGGTCGAGACCTTCCGCCGGGTGGCCGCCGCCGCTCCCGCCGAGGCGCTCTTCGCCTCCAACACCTCGGCGCTCTCGATCACCGAGATGGCCGCCGCCTCGGGCCGGCCCCAGCGCTTTGCCGGCATGCACTTCTTCAACCCCGTCCACCTCATGCGGCTGGTCGAGCTGGTGCGCGGCCTGGAGACCTCGGAAGAGACCCTGGCCGCCCTCGCAGCTGTCGCCGTGCGCATGGGCAAGGAGGTGGTGAGGGTGCGCGAGGCTCCCGGCTTCGTCACTTCGCGGATCAACGCCCTCATCGGCAACGAGGCCTTCCGCATGCTGGAGCAGGGGGTGGCGAGCGCCGAGGACATCGACAAGGCGTTGAAGCTGGGCTTGAACCACCCCATGGGACCCTTCGAGATGGTCGACCTGGTGGGCCTGGACGTGCGGCTCTCCATCCTCGAGTTCCTGCACGGGTCCCTGGGCGAGGCCTTCCGCCCCAACAACCTGCTCGTCCAGCACGTCCGCGCCGGCCGCCTCGGCCGCAAGGTGGGGCGCGGCGTCTACGCCTACGACGAGCAGGGCCGGAGGACGGGCGCTTGACGGGCGACCTCACGGGCCGCGTCGCCCTGGTCACCGGCGGGTCGAGCGGCATGGGGTTCGCGGCGGCGCGGGCGCTGGCCCGCCGGGGGGCGCGGATCGCGCTGTCGAGCCGCGGCGGCGAGAAGCTCGAAAAGGCGCGCGCGACGCTCGTTGAAGAGGGGGCGGAGGTGGCTGCAATCGCCGCCGACGTGCGCGACCCGGCGGCGCTCGCCGCCCTGACCGCCGACGCGGCGCGGCTGCTCGGGCCGATCGACATTCTGGTCGCCAACGGCGG
>DATNKQ010000636.1:0-6377 GCA_035603315.1 Thermoanaerobaculia bacterium | reverse complement strand
AGCAGGAGAGGAGGGCGAAGGCGAAGGCGACGCCGGCGACGGCGAGGGCGATCCAGGCGACGGCGCCCGCGACCGCGAGGGGGGTGGTGGACGGTCGAATCCGATCTCTTCGATTCATGGACGGTGGGCTCCGGGCGATGCGGGGGTGGGCGCGGGCGGCAGCGGAGCGCCCACCGCCAGCTCCAGGGCGGCCTGGGCGTCGTTGGCGGCCCCCAGGGCGTCGGCGAACTGCTTCTCGGCGTCGAGGAGAATCCGCTTGGCGTCGAGCAGCTCGAGGGCCGACGAGCCGCCGAGCCCGTAGCTGACGGAGGCGACGCGATAGACCTCGCCGGCCTCGGGCAGCAGCTCGTCGCGCAGGAAGATGGCCTGCCGCAGGGAGGTCGAGGCGGTGGCGAAGGCGGTGCGGACGTCGAGGCTGATCTGCACCGTGGTGTCGCGGACGTCAGCGGCCAGCTCCTCCTCGCGGTGGAGGGCGGCGGCGACCTCGCCCTCGCGGTGCTGCTTCAAGAAGATGGGGAAGCCGAAGCCGACGCCGGTCGTGAAGCTCGTGGGAGCGCCGTCCATGGCGTTGCGGGTCAAGGTCAGGTTGACGTCCGGCACCCAGTACTCGCGGGCCAGGCGGGTCGCCGCCCGCGCCCCCTGGCGCTGGATCTCCAGGCTCTTGAGCTCCGGCCGCGAGCCTTGGGCGAGCCTCTCCAGCGCCTCGAGCTCGGCGATCGACGCCGGCACCTCGAGGCTGTCGCTGGTCTCGAGCGGCGCGCCGCCCGTCCGCCCCAGCAGGCGGTTCAGAGAGGCGCGGGCGGTGGCCAGCCCGCGCTCGTTGGCGATGAGGTCGTTCTCCGCCTGGGAGACGTCGACCTGCGCCTTGACGACGTCCACCTTGGGCACCGTGCCGGCGAGGAAGCGCGACTTCGTCTTGGCGAGGAAGTCGAGGGCGAGCTCCTTCCCCTGCCGGAGGTCGTCGGCATGGCGGAGGGCTACGAGGATGGCGTCGTAGGCCTGCGCCGTCTGCGAGGCGACCGACTGGCGGAGCTGCTCGAGGGTGAACTCGGCGGCGGCCAGGGCGGTCTTCGCCACCTCGCCCTTGAGCCGCGTCTTGCCGGGGAAGGGGAAGGTCCAACCGACGCCGATGTCGCTGGCGTTGCCCGAGCCGGGGTCGAGGACCCGTGTCTGCCCCGCCACGTCGGCGGCGAAGGTGGGATCGGGGAGCGCCCTGGCGATCACCACCTGCGCCCGCGCCTGCTCGACCTGCTGGCGGGAGGCGAGGAGGCCGGGGTTGTGCGCCAGCGCCTCAGCGATCGCCTGGCGGCGGGAGAGGCGGAGCGCGGCCGGCGATTCCTGGGCGGCCACGATCCCCACCACGCCTACAATCGAGACGCCAAAAATTGAAACCAAAGTGCCAATACGAAATCGGTTCACAGGAGCCCTCCTGGAGCTCTCTCCGCGTTGACAGCGAAAAACGGGGAACGGGAGGGACGGCTAGGCGGAGGGAGGGGCGCGGCTGCGGAGGTCTTCGCGGAAGGGCGCCTGCACCGCGGAGTCCGCCCGCATAACCGGCGCGGAGGGGTGGGCGGCGGGAGCGAAGACGAGAAGGCCCGGCGCGAGGATCGCCGAGAGGCTGGAGACCATGCAGACCGGGCAGTCGTCCGTGCTGCGCCCGGCCGTCTCCTCTTGGGTGTGGACGGCCGTGGCGGCGGGGCCCTCGAGGGCCTGCTCGAGCGCCCCCAGAAGGTTGCAGCGGGGGTGGAGCTGCGGCGCCGAGGAGAGGAGCTGGAACGCCGTGAAGGACGTCAGCAGGAGGAGGGTGGCGAGCGGCCGGCGGCGGATCATGGTCAGCGCCCTCCGCTCGGCGGGCGGGCGGCGGGCCAAGAAATGGTAGCACGGATGGGCGTCCCGCCGGCGCCCGTGCACGCACCCTTGTGGACAGATGCGCAAGCTCCTCCTCTCGCTCTCCGGCCTCGCGGCCCTGGTGGTGGCCTGGGACCTGGCCGTCCGCTTCGGGCCTCCCACCCTCCTCCCCCTCCCCGCGGCGGCGGGGCGGGCGATCCTCGAGCTGGCGGCGAACGGCCTCCTCCTCCGCCACCTCGTCGCCTCGCTCTACCGCGTCACCTGGGGCTACCTCCTGGCCGTCCTCCTAGCGCTGCCGGTCGGGCTCTTCCTCGGCGTCTACCCGGCGGGCGAGCGCGCCTTCGGCCCCTTCCTCGAGCTCCTGCGCCCGATCTCGCCGCTGGCCTGGATCCCCCTGGCCATCTTCTGGCTCGGCATCGGCGACCTGGCGGCGGTGGCGATCATCTTCCTCGCCTCCTTCCTGCCGCTCGCCCTGACGGTCAAGAACGGGGTGCGGAGGGTCCCCGCCGTGCACCTCCAGGTCGGCCGCAACTTCGGCTTGGGCGAGCGGGAGCTGGTGCGCAAGGTGATCCTCCCCGCCCTCCTCCCCCAGCTCATCGTCGGCCTCCGCCTGGCGCTCGGCATCGCCTGGCTGGTGGTGGTGGCGGCGGAGATGCTGGCGGTCAACTCGGGGCTCGGCTTCCTCATCGTCGACGCCAGGAATGCCGGCAACCGCTACGATCTGGTGGTGGCGGGAATGGTGCTCATCGGCCTCGTGGGCCTCGTGCTGGACCTCGGGGTGCGGCGGCTGGAGCGGCTCCCCGCCCTGCGCTGGGCCTACGCGGACGGGGAGACCGGAAAATGAATTCGCCGGGGGAGACCGCGCCGCAGGCGGCCGAGAAGCTGCGCCTGACCGACCTCACGGTCACCTTCGAGAGCGAAGGCAAGCAGGTCCCGGTGCTCGACGGCATCTCCCTGACGGTGGCGCCGGGCGAGTTCGTCTGCATCCTCGGCCCCTCGGGCTGCGGCAAGTCGACGCTCCTGAACGTCGTCGGCGGCTTCCTCCGCCCCACCGCCGGCAAGGTCGAGATCGACGGCCGCGAGGTGACGGGGCCCGACCCGCGGCGCATCTTCGTCTTCCAGGAGCGCGGCGTCTTCCCCTGGCTGACCGCCGAGGAGAACATCGGCTTCGGCCTCGACGGGCTGCCTCGGGAGGAGCGGCGGGAGCGGGTCCGCCGCTACGTCGAGCTCGTCGGGCTCCAGGGCTTCGAGCGCGCCTTCCCGCACGAGCTCTCGGGAGGGATGAAGCAGCGGGTCGAGGTGGCGCGGGCGCTCGCCATGAACCCCGACATGCTCTACCTCGACGAGCCCTTCGGCGCCCTCGACTCGATCACCCGCATGACGCTGCGCCGCGAGCTCCTGCGCATCTGGGAAGCCGAGCGCCAGACCATCCTCTTCGTCACCCACGACATCGAGGAGTCGGTGCAGCTCGCCGACCGCGTCGTCGTCTTGAGCCAGCGCCCCGCCCGCATCCGCCGCGTGGTCGAGGTCGCCATCCCCCATCCCCGCGACCTCTCGTCGCGCCAGTACCTCGACCTCCGCGACAGTATCCTGGCGGAGATCGGCCTGGCGCATCAGGTCTGATGCGCGCGCCGAAGGATCGCGGGGCCGTCCTGCTGCCGCTGCTGACGGCCGTCGTCCTGCTCGGCCTCTGGCAGATAGCCGTCGTCCTCACCCATACCAAGGTCTTCCCGCCGCCGTGGGCCGTCGCCCGCGCCCTGGGCGAGCTGGCGCGGAAGGGGGTGCTCCTCTCCTACATCGGAGACTCGCTCTTCCGGGTGGCGAGCGGCTACCTCCTAGCGCTGGCGATGGGCATCCCCCTGGGCCTCGCCATGGGCTGGTACGCGGGCGTGGCGCTGGCGATGAACCCGGTCGTGCAGGTCCTCCGGCCCATCAGCCCTCTCGCCTGGATCCCGGTCAGCATCGTCCTCTTTGGGGTGAGCAACCTGGCGACCATCTTCCTCATCTTCTTAGCCGCGATCTGCCCCATCGTCGTCGCCACCATGAACGGGGTCCGCAGCGTGCCGCGGATGTACCTCCAGGCGGGGCGCAACTTCGGCCTGCGGCCCGCCGCCGTGCTCGCCCGGGTGGTCCTCCCCGCCGCCCTGCCGCAGATCCTCGTCGGGCTGCGCATCGCGCTCGGCATCTCCTGGCTGGTGGTCGTGGCGGCGGAGATGATCGCCGTCGACTCCGGGCTCGGCTACCTCATCATCGACTCCCGCAACGCCGGCAAGCGCTACGACCTCGTGCTCGCCGCCATCTTCCTGATCGGCGTCATCGGCCTCGCCCTCGACCTCCTCACCCGCCGCATCGAGAGGATGCCCCGCGTGCGCTGGGGCTTCCGCACGGACTGAAAAGACGGTATGAGCGGCAGACGCCTCCTCGCCTTCACCCTCGCCTGGGTGGCGCTGATCACCGGCGCCCACCTCTCCCTCAACGTCGACTGGTCGGCGCTCCTCAACGACTACCGACCGCGCGCCGAGCGCAAGTTCAACGTCGCCTACATCCCCGTCACCTGCCACCTGACCTGCCCGGTGACCGACTACATCTCGCGCTACGCGAAGGACGGCAACATCTTCATCCCCAAGAAGTTCCAGGGCTTCCCGGAGATCAAGGAGGCGCTCATCGCCGACCGCATGCAGGCGGCCTTCCTGGTGGCGCCGATGGCGATCGCCCTCTCCGCGCAGGGGGTGGCGATCAAGATCGTCTACCTCGGCCACCGCTACGGCAGCGCCGTCGTGGTGCGGAAGGACGGCCCCGTCCGCTCCGTCCGCGACCTCGCGGGGAGGGTGGTGGCGATCCCCAGCCGCTTCTCCGACGAGCACCTGATCATGATCCGCGCACTCGCCAAAAACGGCATGGCGCGCTCGGCGGTCCACCTGGTCGAGATGGCGCCGCCGGACGTCGCCGGGGCACTGGCGGCGGGCGCCATCGACGGCTTCTCGATGGGCGAGCCCTTCCCCTCGCAGGCGGAGATGGGGGGCTACGGAAGGATCCTCTTCAAGGCCGCCGAGTATTGGCCGGACTTCATGTCCTGCGTGCTAGTGGTGCGCCAGGACGCCATCGACGAAAGGCCCGAGGCCGTGCAGGCCCTCGTCGACGGCATCGCCCGCTCCGGGCTCTGGCTCGACGAGGGAAGGCCGAACCGCGACCAGGCCGCGGAGTTCGTCGGCCGCTACTACTTCAACCAGCCGCCGGCGCTCCTGCGCTGGGCGCTCACCAAGGATCTCACGCGGGTCGTCTACTCCCGCCTGGCGCCGCGCAAGGCCGACTTCGACATGGTGCGCGACCTCATGCTGGAGACCAAGATCCTCGACCGCTCGATCGACTTCTCCGAGTACGCCGACACCCGCTTCGCCGACGGCGCGGTGACCCAGACCGCCTGGGACTTCGGGGCCGGAAGGGCGCGGGCGCGGTAGGGGCAGTCTCCCGGAATCTGAATCGCGCCGTCCGGAAATATGGATCGCGGTACTGCCTTCCCCGGGGACCGGGGGTGGAAAAGCCGGGCACGGGCCTTGCTCCCACCCGATCGGAGGCTTCCGCCCATGACGATTCGCCGCACGGTATCGATCCCGCTGCTGGTGCTCCTGGCCACCTTGGCCCCGTCGGGCCGGGCCGCCGCCTGCGCCCGCTCGATCCTCGTCACCGTCCCTTCGGAGCCGCAGGCGGTCGCGGCGGCGCCGCGGATCGTCCTCGCTCGCGCCAGGGCCGCCTCGGCCGCCGACGAGGCGGCCAACCGGGACACCTTCACGGTCGAGGAGGTCCTCCGCGGCGACGACGAGGGCCCCGACCTCGCGCTCCCCGGGGGGACGACCGACTGCGATCCGATGATCTGGCACGAGCCGGGCAAGCTCTTCCTGCTCTACCTCGGGCCGCGGGTGGAGGGGCCGGGCTGGCGGCTCTCCTCTCTCTACGGCGACGGCTTCCCCATCGACCGGCCGGTCGCGGGACCGGATGACCCGCTCGTTCGGCGGGTCCGCGAGTACGCGCGGATCGCTCGGGCGGGCAGCGGGATGGCCGCGGAGACAGCGCTACGGCGCCTGCGCGAGGAGGCGGCGCAGCACCCCGAGCGCTACCCGGCGGGGCTCGCCGCCGACCTCGACCTGCACTTCCGCTTCCTCACCCCGTTCTCCCCCTTCGCCCGCCTGGCCGAGCTCTACGAGCGGGCCCGCTATCCCGAGGAGCGGATGGAGGCGCTGTGGGCCATGACGTCCGCGCCGCACCCGGAGACCAAGGAGTTCCTGCGCCGGCGCCTTGCCTCCGGCGAGGACCTGGGGCGGGAGCTGGGACCGATCTCCTCCTACGTCTCCCGCGGCGGGGACGCCCGCGACCTCGAGCTCCTCGTCGGCGCCGGCCTGCGCTCGGACCTCGATCGGTACACCGCGCCGGCGGCCGCCCTGCAGCTCGCGCAGCAGCAGGGGGACGACCGGCTCGTCTGGCAGGTCCTGCGCGCCCGGCCCGAGACCCTGCACGTCTTCACGCCCTGGTTC
>DATNKQ010000618.1:0-16738 GCA_035603315.1 Thermoanaerobaculia bacterium | reverse complement strand
CGGCGGGTTCGGAGAGAACCCGCCGGACTCCCGGCAGCTTGAGGTGACTGGCGTCAGCCCTTCACTTGAACTTGACCCGCGCGCTGAGACCGAACGTCCGCGGTTGATTGACCAGGAAGCCGACGCGGGCCCGCGTTCCTCGCTCCTGGTCCAGAGCCAAGAGCGCCCGCTCGTCGGTCAGGTTGTTGACGAAGCCAGCGAGGTCCCAGGTCTCGTTGAGGATTCCCAGCCGCAGGTTGACGATCTGGTACGCCGGCAACCGCGGATCGAAGGTGAAGGTCGTGGCGGTGAGAGGTCCGCCGATGGTCTGGCCCCCGCTTTGCGCGAACGACAGCAGATTGACGGTGCCGAATCCTTCAGCCTGGTCGCCGATCTGGGTGAAGCGCGAGCCGACGTATTGGTAGGTGGCCGTGCCGTAGCCGAGCCAGTTGTTCGTCACCTGGCCTTGCAGGTTGGCTGCCGCCACCACCTGGAACTTCGGAACCGTCGGCAGACGATTGCCCTTCTTGATCCCCGACACCACGGAGACGTTGCCGTTGGCATCCGTCGTGGTCAGCGTGGACTCCAGGGTGGAGTCGGAGTAGCTCGACGAGATTGCAAAGTCGAAGTGCTTGGTGGGCGCCGCCGTGAACTCCAGCTCGAGGCCCGGGCTGCGAGCCTTCGGAACGTTGAAGACGACGCGGGACGAGCACGAGCCGGCGGTCACCGTCGCTTGCAGATCCTTGATGTCCATGTAGTAAGCAGCGACGTTGAGCGAGCCGCGGCCGCCCATGATGTTCGACTTCGAGCCCACTTCGTAGTTCCAGAGCGTCTCGTCCTTCCAGGTGGTATGGCCCCCGAACGTGCGCAGGTCGGAGGGCGTGCACAGGGGCACGTTGAGCGGATCGTTGATGCCGCCCAGTCGGAAACCCTTGGATACTTGAGAGTTCAGGCGGGTGTCCTTGTCCAGGGCAAAACTCGCCATCAGGCGCGGCGCAATGCCGTCGGCCTTGACGGAGCCCGGCTGCGACACCACCGAATGGCCGTTGTCGCCGTTGGCGAAGATGCCGTCGAAGACCTGCTGGCGGTCTTCCTTGAAGTGGTAGTAGCGCAGGCCTCCCGTCAGCTCCAGGCGAGGGGTGACCGACCAAGTCGCTTCGGTGAAGAGGGCGAACTGGTCGAGCTTGTACCTCAGGTCGGAGAAGAACAGGACGTCCTTGGGGGCGACAAGGCCCTGGGTGGGAATGCCCGACAGGTCCTGGAACCCGCTGACGAGCAGGTTCTGGCCGTAGTGGCGGTCCATGTGGGTGTAAAACACGCCGCCCAGCCAGGTCAACGACTTCGTCTTGCCCGACAGGCGCAACTCCTGACTGAGCACGTTGGCCTGGGTAGCGTCATCGAGCGGCGCGTTGAGAGTGTAGACGTTCTCCGGCAGGCCGATCGAGCCACCGGTGATGCTGGCTGTCAGCGCGGTCGCGTCCCGCACCACCAGCACGTCGCGATGGGTGTAGGAGGTGATCGACGTGAGGTCCATGTCGCCGAACTTGTATTTGACGTCAACGTCGGCGAGCGTGAACTTGTCGGTAAACGGCTCCTTGATCTGCGTAAACTGCTGGAGGGGACCGAGGGTCACCGCCGGCCGGGTAGTGGTGAACGGGTTGGCCAGGATGTTGTAGGCGTCGGCGCGGTTCCAGCCGTCCATCCTGACTTCTTGGTACAGAACGCGGGGGGTGATGGTCAGGTCCGCGTTTGGCTGCCAACGCAGCGACCATCTCCCACCTCCCCGGTTGCCGCCGTTGACGTCCTGCTTGACCTTGAGGCTGGGCTGAACCGCGTCGATGAAGCCGCCGTAGTGCGTGTCGTAAGCCACAAACCGCATCGCGGCCGTCGGGCCCAAGGGCACGTTGGTGACCACCTTGGCGCTGCCGCCCAGCCCCCCGCCGGAGATGCTGGAGGCGTTGAATTCCGCCGCGTCGTGGGAGACCCCGAGCTCGGGCTGGTTGGTGATGTAACGGACGGTGCCGGACTCGGAGCCGGAGCCGAACAGGGTGCCTTGCGGACCGCGCAGGACCTCGACACGGTTGAGGTCGAAGAGATCGATGTCTGGCGTGAAGAGGGAGAGCGAGATTACCGACTCGTCCAGATAGATGCCCACCTGTTCCTTGACGCCGGGCTGGTCGCGCACGATCTGGCCGGCCGAGACGCCGCGCATGGCGACCTGGCTCTGGCCCGGGCCCAGGTTCTGTACCGTGAACCCCGCGACGTTCGCCGCCACGCCCTCGATGTTGTCGGCGCCGCGGCTGCGCAGCACGTCTTCCGTGGGCGCGGCGACCGAGAAGGGCACCTCCTGCAGCGTCTCCTCGCGCTTGCGGGCGGTGACCGTGATCTCCTCGTTCACGACCGGCAGCTTCTGCTCCTCGGCCGGCTTCGCGGCCTCCGCTTTCTTGGTTTCCTGGTCCCCGCTCGGCGGAGGCGTCTCCTGACCAAAGACCGGTCCGGCCGTCGGCGTCAGCAGAAGAACGAAAGCCAGGGGCAGCGAGCGGAAGGCCGGGCGTCGCCTGAACCGAAACCAATGGTTGCTTAGCGAACTCATTGGCATCTCCTCTCGAGACTCGAAGGCGCCGGGCAGGAATGCCCGACGTCCGATCATCCGGACACATAGGACCCGACACCCTGCACCGCCAAGCTCGGCACGGGGGGTGATGAGCGAAATCCGTCCCTCGAACGCTGGGGGGATGCTAGGACAATCGGCGTCGTGTGACAAGCCTGTGACAGAGGCCGGGGCTGGTTGAGTGGTCAGTCGTTTGCGACGGGTCGCGACGAGGCTTCAGGTCCCGCGGATAGAGGCCTCCGCAGTTCGGTTGCCACCTACGAGATGCCTACGAGGTGCTACGAGGTGCTACGAGGTGCTACGAGGTGCTGCTACGAGGTGCCAGCCGTTCGGCGGTTTGGGCTCCCAAGCCTCGGTGCAGCCAGGTGCTGCAGCCTGGTGCCAGCCGAGCAGGCGCGCTCGTCGCAGGCAATCTGTGCTACAAGTTATTTTACTACAGATAGTTACGCTTGCCGGCCGCTGCCAGCTGGATTACTTCGGCGCGGTGCACGGCGGGCAGGGCTCCAGCGAGAGGAAGGCGCACTTGTAGGTGACCCAGTACTTGTTGTCTCCGAGAGACTCCGCCTCCACCGACCGGACTTCGAGCACCCAGTACCCCCGAGGCCGATCCGGCCCCAGCCCGCGGATGGCTTCCGGGTTGACCCACTCGATTTCGCCTCCGTAATGCATAGGCACGTGCAGTTCCTCGCTGAGGCCGGTTGCCTTTTCGGCCGGATCCCACTCGACCGGGACCCGGAAGGTCTTGCCCAACCCGAGATATCCCTCGAACTGCTGCGGGCTTGCCGAAGAGCGCGGCCGGAGCTCCATGAACCGCCAGAAGGCACCGTCGCAGTACTCGCTCACCAGCTCGAGGTCCAGCGTCGTGCCGACGTCGGCGTCGCTACCCAAGCTCTCCGCCGGGCTGTGAATCGCGAGGTTAAGGATTGCGCCCTGCCGGACGTCCGCGTTGGGTTCGACGCTCTCCACCGCGATCTTGACGACGAACCGCTGGTCATGTCGGCCGACCAGGCTGGCCGTCGTCTCCGCAGCCCCGAGCGGCTCAACCGCGCGGATGGTGCCCCGGAACCGCACCAGGGAATCGGTCTGTCGTGTCCAGGAATCGCAGCTGTGCGCGGACGCCGGGGGCGACCCTGCAGGAGCCAGGATCGCAAACGAAACCGCGAGTGAGAGCGCGCCGATCATGATCCCTCCGTCAGCGAGGCCGCCGAGCGTCTGCCGCGAGCTCGACCGCGACTCGCTTTATTCTAGATCGATATCGGTGTCTCGTCGTGCCCCAGGAGAAAAAGGTCACCGTCGGCGGCAGGCCCCACTGCAGCGTCGCCGGCGGCGTCGTTCTCGCTCTCCTGGCTGAGCGCGAACACCGACTGTGCCGAGCAAGGCACCCTCGCCTCGATCCTGGGCGACGAGGGCACCAAGACATCGACAGGTCTGCCCGCCACCCCGTTTTCCCAGCGGCAGGCCGACTCGGCCCTCGACTGTTGCGACGACTTCTGCAACCGGGTGTGCCCCTGTGGCGGAACCCCCGCTTCGCAATGCCACAAGTGCCGCGCGATCTGCTGGTGTTTCTCCTGTTAGGTTCCTGAGGACGGACTGCTCCGCTGATCTGCTTCGCGTCGCCTTCTTCGTGGCGTGACGCCCCGAGGCCTGGCGCCTACTTCTTGGGCTCGATCGGCGCGCTAAAGGTGACGTCGTAGCTGTACGGCACGTCGTCGAAGGACTTCTGCGGCGACCTCGTCCAGGAGCGGCCGGCGATGGTCTTGCCGTCGAAGGTCGTGGCGTCGAACCGGTGCTCCGTTGAGCCGCCGCCCTCGGGCATCTTGAAGCGGTTGTGCTGGACCTTGTAATTGATGACCTGCTTGTCGGCATCGACCGTCTGCTCGATGCAGTGGAGCTTCCCCGCCTTGACGAGGTCGGCGCGAGCGAACTGGTCGTGAACCGCCGCCGGCGGCACCGCGGAGTCGCACAGGACGATCACGACGTCCTGCTTCTTCGTGTCGAAGAAGCCCTTCTGGGCGAAGGCGTAGACCTGGGTGATCGGGATTGTCTTGCCCTCGACGATCAGCGAGCCGGCGGCGTGGCTCTGCGCGGCAACGGGGACGGCGAGCGCCAACGCGGCAACTCCAAGCCAGACAGCAAGGGGACTTCGGTGGGACATAAAGGCCTCCCGAACGGAACAGTTGCGTGAAAGGTGAGGACGCGTGCCTTTGAAAAAGTATACGCGCTTGACGTCGCCACGCGACATCGCGCTCGGGGCAGTCGCGCTCGAAGGTGCAGGGTTTGCGCGCATTATCGGATTCACACAAGCGCCTTGACTTCCGACCTTGATCCGCTAGAGTGCGCGCAGACATCCGAGACAACTTCCGTTGGCGGCCGGGTCGCCGAGGCTGTCAACATTCTTATGTGAAGGAGGGAGCACTGTGAAGCGAACGCTCGCGTTGTACCTTGGGGTCGTGCTGCTGCTCGCGCTGGCCGCCGCCGTCTTCGGGCAGGATCCGCTGAAGGTCGCGCCGCAGGCATTCAGCGAGAAGCTCAACAACGACCAAGTGCGGATCCTCACGTACCACAGCAAGCCCGGCCAAAAGGAAGCCATGCACTCGCACCCGGCGAGCGCCGTCTACCTGACGACCGACTGCAAGCTCAAATTCACCATGCCGGACGGCAAGACCTCGGACATGGACGCCAAGGCCGGCGATGTGCGGTGGCGTGAGGCCACCGTGCACGCGGTGGAGAACGTGGGCAAGACCGAGTGCAAGGGCCTCGTGGTGGAACTTAAGGAAGCTGCGAAGAAGTAGAGGCCCGCTGATCAGGATGGGGGCGGCGAGCCCGAGCCCCGCCGTTCCCTTTCCACGCTACAGGACATTTTTCCCGGTCCGACATGGGAACGCCACCATGCCTTTTTTAGTAGATCACTATCACAAACGGCTTGGTCCTACGCGATGGTCAGGAAATCCGGCGGCGCCAGCAGCCCACGGCGGCGCAACTGCTCCGGACCTCCTTGCTCGCAGGCCGCCCGCAGCCGAGGCATGGTAGCGGCAGAGCGGACCAGGAATATGGGCCTCGGGGCAGGTGGAATGGCCGCCGCCCAGCCAGGCGGTAGCTGGCCTGCTCGCTCGGCAAGGAGCTCGGCTACACTGGCGGCCACGGCTCGCCCGGTCTCATCGAGGTCAAGGGGGGCAGGGACCTCCGACCACACCAGACCTTCGCTGGTAGCATCGGCAAGCCATTGCCTGGCGGCGAGGCCGTCGAAGCGCAGGATTGCGTTCACGAGGTCCTTGAGGTCCACACTCACACTCCCCAAATTCGTCGAGCTCAAGGGACTGCACTCGCTCCGAGGCTCCTCACGCCATGGCGATCACGGTAGGCGCCCTCTAGCAGGCTGCTGAAAAAAGCCCAGTTTCGCCGCCGACCGACCACGAGAAAGAAAGCATGCAACTCGTAACTATAACAAACACAATCGCTTACGATATGGCAAGTTTTCCATTCCTGTCGAAAACGGCGGTCGCCAAACCCTTTTTCAGCTACCTGCTAGAGACCCAACCTCAGCATTAGTTGTCACACTCTAAAGCTGGGCAGAGCTGCGTGACGTTTCTCTCGCTCCACTCCGATGTTAAGCAATTTCTCCCAAACCCTTTCGGCATCATCCACGTTTTCGCTCGCTGTGGCAATTAGGCTCTCGAGAGCCACTACACGCTTACCCTTGTCTCGGACTCCTATACATGTTGATTGGACGCAATACTCCAGAGCGATTCCGGCTATGTAGACGGTCTCCAGCGAGGGACTTTCTAGAATGGCCTCAAATGCCCTATTTTCAAGCGGTGAGTACCCAGGTAGGCCTGGGTCGACCCCAAAGTCAATAATGACGCTACCTGGAGGGACATAGAGATCTTCTGTCAGTTGGGCGCCTCGAGTTCCCTCAACACAATGAGTGGCCCATGGTCCGCCGTTCTCCTTGAAGGACCAATGATCTGAAGGGTGCCAATCTCTCGTGAAAACAATGACCATCCCCTTCGCTTCAGCGATCTTAATATAGGCGTTTAACGGTGCAATTATTTTGCTGGCATCGTGCGCCTTGAGAGACCCAAAAATAAAATCACCTTGCACGTCAACGACAATTAAGAGATCCGTCGCTCTTATGCGATCTGCCGCTTTGATTTCCTCAGTCTCCCTTGAGGCCTTTTCTATCTCCGCCAGGATGACAGTCATCCCGTCGCTTTTCCTCGTTATCTGTTCTTGTCGTGGCGGTACAATTCCGCGTCGTTCAAATAACCAGTAGACGATGGGGATTGCAACTAAGGCGACGATAGCCTCGGGTATACATTGGATCACCAACTCATGGATCTTTAGGCTCGTTGGCATTAGTGGCCAAAAGCAATACACTAATCCGAGAATGATGGATGCCAAGCCTGCAATTATCGAGATCAAATATCTTATATTATCGTGTCTTCTGTCCAATTCAGGATCTCCTTACCATGGTCGGGTGTCTTATAATAGCTTGCTGGGCAACCGCCGATTGGCGACCTGGCGAGTGACTTACGCTCCGAAGGGCGGTGGACGAATTGCCTTAACCGCGCCAAAGGAATCCTCTGGCACCCCTCTTCTGCAGCTGCTCCGCCCCGCCGACAAGCCGCACTTATCCCTTCCCCTGCCAATTGCCAATTCTCAACAGGCTCGACCATGACGAATGGCGACCTTACAAATCAACGCGTGATGACTTCGCTCGATTACATTCAAAACATGTGAGTTCGATATTGTGTTCCTCCGAACTTCCGCCGCGCGCTATCGGTATCTTGTGGTCGAACTCAACTTCGTTGTCTTTAAGGTGCCTTCCGCACCTTTGGCATGTGTAGTTATCCCGCCGGACAACACGTATCTTCACGCGGAATGGGATGTAGCGTCCTTTCCTTCTTGCTTCTTCGGTTTCTGTTAGAGGTTCTCCAACAAAGACAACCGGGCAAATGTGACCGAACACGGAACACTCGGCATCAAGCACTTCCTGTGGGATGGTTTCCGGATAGTCGGATTCATCGAAGCTGTTTACCTGCTTTTCGAACCAAGAACGCCGCACTTCATCGAGCGGACGCCGATTATCGTCGATCCCACTTTTTAGCGCCGAACGCATGCGGGCGGTCTCCAAATCAATACGCCCCGACTCTTCAGGCGTGAGCTCTGGCGGCCTGGAATTGTCAAGGTCAGGTGGGGCATAGTATTCCTCAATTGGGCCAAGGCCAGCGTCACTCGAGAGCGATTCCTTCAAGTGGTCCTCGCCAGCCATCCGCGATAGCATCAGTTCTGCAAAGGCCGCAGAATCAGTGCGCGCAAGCTTGAGCAAGCGCTTGTAGCGGTCACGCGTTTCGTCTGGTAGCGGCCCTACGTCGCCGAGCGTACCTGAAGCTAGACAACGCTTGAGGTAATCGTTGTGGGAGATCGCTTCTCTTCTGAGGCCAGGTAGAATGGGAGATTGCTCGACAAAGGGCCCATAGGGACAGTACTTGAGCTCCCAACAAGGCTTGCACACTTGGGTCGACCGCTCTCTCCAAGACTTTAGAAAGTCCCTATCAGAGATTCTCTCGTCATATCCCAGCCTCCTCTTGATATCAGGATGAACCGGGGGACGCTTCCCCTTCACCCTGCTGTTCTTCGGAGACATCTTCGACCTTGGAAAAGCGCCTGGATTAGCCAATCATGTAGAGACCGAAGCAGGAGCAGGACTTGGTCCGGGTTTTAGGAGGGTTCCGGCATGACCAAAGGTAACCAATCTACACACCTGACGAGGTAGATGCTGCCGCGCAGACTTCAAGGCCATTTCAGTCATCGCAAAAGTGCCCTTGGCGCACAGATTCTATAACATGCCGTGCTGCCTGTCCTTGCTTCTTGTAGGTGCTGTGAATCGAACCAGCGCTGCCGCATTTTCTACCGGCCTTTCTCGTCGCCAAGGGCGTCACCAATACCGCTGCGAGACGTGGAGGCGTGCTTATCCCCTTGGTTCTCTAACTCGCAAGTCATTGAGTCGATTGGAGCCGACGATCGGGATTGAACCGATGACCTGCTGATTACGAATCAGCTGCTCTACCGCTGAGCTACGTCGGCTGGTCGGGGGAGCGCGAACGGCTCCCGGCAGCGGGGGATTCTAGGGAATGCGGGGCGGTTGCGCAATGCCGGGGGGCTGGGGGCGTGAGCTCAGGGTGGAGGGGAGGCCTGCCAAACCACTGGTAGCAAAGGGCTTCGCGCCACCCTTCCCCCTGGTCCCTCGCTCTCGCTCGGGATGACAAGCGGGAGGGCAGGCCTTCGGTCCGGGGGGTCATGCCCGCGGTCGGGACTAGGTGCCAGGCGATTCGCCAGTGCCAGGCAAATTCGCCAAGTGGGCCGCAGTTGCAGCACGCCCGAATGGCGGCCTGCGCTTGCTTTTCGTGCAGGCATCGCCTATCCTGTCTGCATGCAATACACTCTCAGAGAGATTCCAGCGACCGTGGACTCCGAGCTGCGCCAGCGTGCGAAAGAAGAAGGCAAGAGCCTCAACACCGTCGCCATTGAAGCTCTGATCCGGGGCACAGGCCTTGGCGACAGTCCGATCCGCTTGCGCGATCTAAGCGATGTCGCCGGTACCTGGCAGGAGGATCCGGAGTTCGACCAAGCGATCGCAGATCAGGATCGGATCGACGAGCGACTGTGGCGGTGAGGCTGGCCCTCGACAGCAACCGCTACACCGACCTGTGTCGCGACGCGGTGGAAGTGGTCGCGCTGGTCGAGCATGCGGAGGCTGTTTTCCTTCCCTTTACCGTTCTTGCTGAGCTGCGCGCCGGCTTCTTCCTCGGGACGCGTGGCGCCGAGAACGAGCGTGTCTTGCGCCGCTTTCTGATGAAGCAGGCGGTGGCGGTTCTTTATGCGGACGACCAGACGACGCATTACTACGCCACGATCTTCCGGCAGCTACGGCGGCAGAGAACCCCGATCCCGACCAACGACCTGTGGATCGCCGCGCTTGTGCTACAGCACAACCTCGTCCTGTGCGCCCGCGATCAGCACTTCGACCATCTACCTCAGATCCCCCAAGCGTGAGCCGATCGTAGCGAGCGTGGGAGGGGGGTAGGCCTCTCAGCCGGTCTTGGCGGCCGGGGTGCCGTTTCCCACCACGTCCTCGACGTAGAGCATCTTGACCGCCACCATCACGGAGGCGATCAGGGGGACGGCGACGAGGAGACCGAGGAAGCCGAAGACAACGGCCAGGAGCGCCTGGCCGAGGATGGTGAGGACGGGCGGCAGGTCCATCCCCTTCTTCATGAGGAGGGGGATGAGGAGATGGTTCTCCACCAGCTGGATGCCCCAGAAGACGAGCGCCACGAGGAGCGCCTTCTGGGGCGAGTCGAGGAAGCCCATCGCCACCGCCGGCACCGCCGAGAGGAGCGGTCCCAGGGTGGGGATGAACTCCAGGAGGCCGGCGATGATGCCCAGCGACAGGGCGGCCTTGATCCCCAGCAGGCGCAGCGCGATCGAGGTGATGACGCCGATGGTCAGCATGGCGATGAACTGGGTGAGGAGCCACTGCCGCAGGGTGGCGGCGATGGCTGCCAGCACCTGCGCCGCGCGGGGGCGGACGGGGTGCGGGAAGAGGGTAAGGAGGCCCCGATAATAGAGCTTGGGGTCGACGGCGATGTAGATGGTGACGAAGGTGATGAGGCCGAGGCCGGCGATGACCTCGAGGGTCGAGGAGAGGAAGGGGAAGAGGTAGCGGCCGACGGTCCCCACCTGCCGCGCCAGGGTGTCGCGCAGGGTCGAGGGCGCGGCGGCCGGCGGCGGAGCAGCCGGGGCGGCGCCGGCGGCACCGTGGGCCTTCGCCGTCGACCGGCCGGACGGGCCGGGCCGCGCAGCGCCGGGCGGCGGAGCCTGCGGCGCTGGCGGAGCCGGCTGCGCTGTCGGAGCCTGCGGCGCTGGCGGCGCCTCCGGCGGGCGGATGAGGAGCTGCCCCAGGACTCCGTCCCGGTGGGCCGCCACCCACCCTTCCAGCTTGTCGGTCGCCTGCGGGAGCTTCACCCGAAGCTCGGCGAACTGCTCGCCGAGGATGGGCGCCGCCCAGGCGCCCAGGCCGTAGAGCAGGGTGTAGAAGCCGAAGACGATGAAGGCCGCGCCGACGGCGCGCGGGATTTTCAGCCGCGTCAGGTGGTCGGCGCCGCGGGCCACCGCGAGCCCGAAGAGGACGCCCAGGAACGCCGTCAGCACCAGCGGATGGACGAGCCAGAGGAGCTGCAGCGCGAGATAGAGCCCCATCACCAGCGCGGCGGCGCGCAGGATGTCGATGCTCCTCCAGGCCCTCGGGGTGGTCATGGGAGGAGGTAAGGATAGCAAGGACGGTGCCCGGGCGCGGCGGCGGACACCGTCCGGCTCTCAGCCGATCAGCCGACGAAGCGGAGGACGACGTAGCAGGCTGCCGCGAAGGCGGCGGCGACCGGGATGGTGACGATCCAGGCCCAGACGATGCGGCCGGCGACCCCCCACTTGACGGCCGACAGCCGCCGGCTGGCGCCGACGCCGACGATGGCGCCGGTGATGGTGTGGGTGGTCGAGACCGGGATGCCGAGGAAGGTGGCGCCCAGGAGCGTGATCGCCCCGGCAGTCTCGGCGCAGAAACCGCCGAACGGCTGCAGCTTGGTGATCTTGGTGCCCATGGTCTTGACGATCCGCCAGCCGCCGAACATGGTCCCCAGGGCGATCGCCCCGTGGCTCAGGAGGATGACCCAGATGGGCACCCGGAACTCCTTGAGCTGCCCGGAGGCGACCAGCAGGCCGGTGATGATCCCCATCGTCTTCTGGGCGTCGTTGCCGCCGTGCCCGAGGCTGTAGAGGCCGGCCGAGACGAGCTGCAGGCGGCGGAAGACGCGGTCGACCTTCGAGGGGCGCCAGCGGCGGAACATCCAGGAGACGCCGATGGTCAAGACGAGCGCCAGGATCATGCCGAGGAGCGGCGCCAGGACGATGAAGAGGAGCGTTTTGACCCAGCCTGCGGGGAGGACGGCCGCGAACCCCGCCTTGGCCACGGCGGCCCCCGCGTAGCCGCCGATCAGGGCGTGCGAGGAGGAGACCGGCAGCCCGAGGTACCAGGTGATGAGGTTCCAGAGGATGGCCCCCACGAGGCCGGCCAGGATCACGCGGTTGGTGACCACGTGGAGGTCGATCATGCCGCTGCCGATGGTCTTCGCCACCTGGGTGCCGAGAAGGAAGGCGGCGACGAAGTTGAAGAAGGCGGCCCACAGCACCGCCTTGTGGGGCGCCAGCACGCGGGTCGAGACGACGGTGGCGATCGAGTTGGCGGCGTCGTGGAAGCCGTTCAGGAAATCGAAGGCGAGCGCGACGAAGATGATGAAGACGATGGCGCCGGAGCCGTGGAGCATGGGGCTTTTTGGCTGGCGGCTCGGTAGGCCGCGATCAGGAGTTCTTGACGACGACGTTGCCGAGGATGTGCGTGTAGTCCTTGCACTGGTCGCAGGCGTCCTCGAGGCCCTGGTAGACCTCCTTCCACTTGAGGATCTCGACCGGGTTCCTGGCGTTGTCCTTGAAGAGGTCGGCGATGACCGTGTTGTAGAGCAGGTCGCCGCGGTTCTCGAGGTCGGAGATGCGCACGATCCCCTCCTGGATCCGCCGGTGGTTGCCGAGGTCCCAGATCAGGCCGGTGACGGCGTCGATCTCCTCCACCATGTCGACGAGGATGGCGGCGAACTGCCGCAGGGCGTCGGTCGACTCCTCGAGCTCGAAGAGGACGAGGTGCTGGGCCACCCCTTCGAGGTAGTCCAGGATGTCGTCCAGGTCGGTGGCGATGGCGCGGATGTCCTCGCGGTCGAAGGGGGTGATGAAGGTCGAGTTGAGGGCGTCGAAGACCTGGCGGGTGATGCCGTCGCCGGCGTGCTCCAGCCCTTTGAGCTCCACGGCCTTGACGCGCCGCTGCTCGCGCTGGGCGCTGGCCGCCACCTCGGCGAAGAGCCGGGCGCCTTTCAGCAGGTTCGCGGTGTCGCGGGCGAGGAGCTCGTGGAAGCGCTCCTCCTTCGGCATGAACCACTTGATGACGGCATCCGCCTTCACGGTAGTTCCTCCGGCCGGCGCGTGACGACTCTGTGACGCCGGCGTGACGGGCGGCATCCTAGCAGATGGCCCTGTAACCTTTGGCCGGCTCGGGCGTTGTAGGGTTGAAAGCGCGGGTTCGTGGCCTCGTCGCCCGCCCAGGCGGCGCCGCCGGCATCTGGGAAAACGCATGCGGAACTATCGAGAATCGACCGCCTACCAGCTCGCCCGTTCGCTTCTCGTCCACGCCTACGACGTCACCCGGCCTGCCGCCTCCTCCGCCGCCGACCCCGTCCGCGAGCTGCGGCGGGCGGCCATCGCGGTGGCGGCGAACCTCGTGCAGGGGAGCGCCAGCCGCGCCCGGGAGGAGCGGCTGGGCCACCTGAACGCCGCCCTCGAGGCACTGCGCGCCTTCGCCGTGCAGGCGAACCTCTGCCAGCTCCGCGGCCACCTCCCCACCGCCGCGGCGGGGACCCTCCTCACCGAGCAGGCCGCGGCCACCGCCGCCCTTCAGGCCGAGATCCACGCCGCCAGGGCGTTGGCGAGCTGAGCGGGGCCCGGCACAGGTCCGGGCGCTACTCGTTGGGGGTCGCCAGGGTCCACGGGCAGGGCCTCCCGATTGTCATCCCGAGCGTGAGCGAGGGACCTGGGGGAAGGGCGGCGCGAAACCCCTTGCTACCAAGGGTTTGGAAGGCCTCCCCCCTCCCAGGTCCCTCGCTCTCGCTCGGGATGACAGCTCCTAGGTGTTCGCGGCGGCGAGTCGATCTGTCGGCCTCTGGGCGAAATTCCCCCACCCGGGCGGGGACAAGCCCCGCCCCTACACAGAAATCCTTAGATTGGCGGCGGCGGCCGGCCGTGTCATGCTGCCTCTCCGTGCCGTTCAAGGACCACTTCTCCTCCCACGCGGCGGACTATGCGGCCTACCGGCCGGGCTACCCGCCGGCGCTCTTCGATTTCCTCCTGACGCTCACCGCTGGGCGCCGGCTGGCCTGGGACTGCGCCACCGGCAACGGCCAGGCGGCGGTCGACCTCGCGGCCCGCTTCGAGCGGGTGATCGCGACCGACGCCAGCGCCGACCAGATCGCCCATGCCGTGCCCCATCCGCGGGTCGAGTACCGCATCGCCGCCGCCGAGAGCTCGGGGCTCCCTGACCGTTCGGTCGACCTGGTGACGGTGGCCCAGGCCCTCCACTGGTTCGACTTCGACCGCTTCTACGCCGAGGTCCGCCGGGTGCTCGCCCCCGACGGGGCCATCGCCGCCTGGACCTACAACCTGGCGCGGGTGAGCCCGGAGATCGATGCGGCGATCGACCGCCTCGCCCGCGACGTCGCCGGCCCCTACTGGCCGCCCGAGCGCCGCTGGGTCGACCTCGAGTACCGCACCATCCCCTTTCCCTTCCCCGAGGCGGCGGCCCCCGCCTTCGTCCACGAGGAGCGCTGGGACCTCGAGCGGCTGCTCCGCTATCTGCGCACCTGGTCGGCGGTGCAGCGCTATCAGAAGGCCACCGGCGACGACCCGCTGGCACAGATCCGAGATGAGCTCGCCGCCGCCTGGGGCGACTCGGCGGCGGCGCGGGTCGTCCGTTGGCCGATCTTCCTGCGGGCCAGCCAGCCCCTGCCGTGAATACCCCAACGGTAGTGGCTCCGTTTGGCCTCGCGCAGCGATTGGCAGCGCCCCACCCTTTACCCCAGCAGGAGCAAACCGATCCCGGGCGCGCCCCCGAAAGAGCGGAGCGAGGCCAAACGGAGCCGCCCCACCCCTGACCTGCGATACATTCCCCTCTCTCTATGATTACGGCTTTCATCAGCCGCAAGGGGGGCGTCGGCAAGACCACCACCGCCGTCAACCTGGCCGCAGCCCTGGCCGCGCTCGGCCGGCGGGTGCTCCTCGTCGACCTCGACTGCCAGGCCTCGGCCTCCATGTCGCTCGGCGTGGCGCGCGAGAACCTCGCGCCGTCGAGCGCCGACGTGCTGCTCTCCGGCCTGCCGGCGAGCACGGCCATCCGCGAGACCTCGGTCCCCGGCCTCGACCTCATCACCGCCTCGATCGACCTCGTCAACGTCGACCTGGAGCTCGGCCGCTACCGCGAGCGCGAGGGCCGCTTGAAGAGCGCGCTGGCCGGCGTCGCCTCGCGCTACGAGATGGTCTTCCTGGACTGCGCATCGTCGCTCTCGGTGCTGCAGATCAACGCCGTCGTCGCCGCCGACAATTTCGTCGTGCCGGTGGTGCCGCAGTTCCTCGCCATCGCCGGGGTCAAGAACCTGGTCACCGCCGCCGAGCGCCTGGCCTGGGACGCGGCGCACCGGGTGCGCCTCCTCGGGGTGCTGCTGACCATGGTGGACTACCGGACCAAGGCGACGCGGACGAACGTCGACCAGCTGCGGCAGGAATACGGCAGCGCCGTCTTCGCCATCGAGATCCGCATCAACACCCGGCTGGCGGAAGCGCCCGGCGTCGGCCAGACAATCTTCCAGTACGACCCCACGGCGAGCGGCGCCGCCGCCTACCGCCTGCTCGCCGACGAGTTCCTCCTGCGCGCCGGGCGCCAGACGGCGTAGCGCCCTACTCCTCCCCCATGTGCGGGTAGCGGAACTCCCGCGGCGGCACGAAGTTCTCCTTGATGGCGCGCTGGGAGGTCCAGCGCAGGAGGTTGGCCATCGAGCCGGCCTTGTCGTTGGTGCCGGAGGCGCGGGCGCCGCCGAAGGGCTGCTGGCCGACCACCGCACCCGTCGGCTTGTCGTTGATGTAGAAGTTGCCCGCCGAGTGGCGGAGGGCCTTCGTCAGGTGGGCGATGGCGCCGCGGTCCTCGGCGAAGATGGCGCCCGTCAGCGCGTAGGGGCTCGTCGTGTCGACCAGCTCGACGGTCTTCTCGAGGTCGCCGTCCGCGTAGACGAACACGGTGAGGACGGGGCCGAAGATCTCCTCGCGCATGAGCTTGAAGCGGGGATCGGTGGTGACGACGACGGTCGGCGCGACGAAGTAGCCGGACGATTTGTCGCTGGTGCCACCGGTCAAGATCTCCGCCTCGCCGGACCCCTTGGCGTAGTCGAGGTAGCCGACGATGCGGTCGAAGGAGCTCTCGTCGATGACCGCCGCCATGAAGTGGCGGAAGTCGAGGGGCGAGCCCATGGCGATCTCGCCGACGGTGTCGATCAAGCCCTTCTTGACCCGCTCCCAGAGCGAGCGCGGGATGTAGGCGCGGGAGGCCGCCGAGCACTTCTGCCCCTGGTACTCGAAGGCGCCGCGGACGAGGGCGGTGACCACCGTCTCCGCGTCGGCCGAGGGGTGGGCGAGGACGAAGTTCTTGCCGCCGGTCTCGCCGACCACCCGCGGGTAGGCGCGGTAGTTGGCGATGTTGTCGCCCAGCGTCTTCCACATCGCCTGGAAGACCGGGGTCGAGCCGGTGAAGTGGATGCCGGCGAGGTCGGGGTGGGCGAGAACCGGATCGCCCACCCGGCTCGCCCGGCCGGGAAGGAAGTTGACGACGCCGGCGGGCAGGCCGGCGGCCTGGAGGACTTTCATCAAGTGGTAGCCGGAGTAGACGGCGCTCGAGGCCGGCTTCCACAGTACGGTGTTGCCCATGAGCGCCGGCGCGGTGGGGAGGTTGCCGCCGATCGAGGTGAAGTTGAAGGGGGTGACGGCGAAGACGAAGCCCTCGAGCGGCCGGTACTCGAGGCGGTTCCAGGTCAGCGGCGGCGACGACGGCTGCTCCGCGTAGATCGCCCGCGCGTAGAAGGGGTTGAAGCGCCAGAAGTCGATCAGCTCGCAGGCGGAGTCGATCTCGGCCTGAAAGACGGTCTTCGACTGGTTGAGCATGGTGGCGCCGTTGACGGTGTCGCGCCACGGCCCGGCCAGGAGATCGGCGGCACGCAGGAAGACCGACAGGCGCTCCTCCCACGGCATCTCCGACCATTCCTTCCACGCCTCCTTCGCCGCCGCCGCCGCCGCCGCCACCTCGGCGGCGCCCGCCTGGTGGTAGGTGGCGAGCACGTGCCCGTGATCGTGCGGGCAGACCGCCCGCGCGGTGTCGCCGGTGCGCACCTCGCGGCCGCCGATGATCAGCGGAATCTCGACGGTCTCGCGCAGCATCTCGTCCAGGCG
>DATNKQ010000614.1:0-20105 GCA_035603315.1 Thermoanaerobaculia bacterium | reverse complement strand
CGTGAGCGGCGTGTTCATGGTCGTAACGAAGGCATCGTCGGACGCCAGGGGTCCTGGATCCCCGACGTTGAGGCCCTGGCGAACGATGGAGACCTGGCCGTCTGCGGCCGTCGCGGTCAACGTGACCAGAAAGTATCCGGCGCTCGCATAAGTATGAGCCACCGACGCGCCCTGGCCCCTGGCCAGGTCTCCGAAGTCCCAAGCTAGGGTCGAGTCGAAAGCCGTGCTCGCCGAGAAGGTGCATGCGAGAATGCTGCAGTTCACGCTGAACGACAGGCCTGGTCGGGACTTCGCGTCGCAATCCGGCTGGCTGGCATACAGCGGGGGCGATTGGAGGGTGACCCAGATACCCACGACCGTGGATAGGGACAGCAGCGTCAAGGCCGCCCGCGCAATGTGGGTGAATCTCCGAACCCGCTGCCGCATCGAGACGACCTCCTTGGCAGCCTGGGAGTTTCATTCACGCCCAGGTCACTGCATGTGGCCGAGCATTCGAACCAACCCGCTCGAGCTCGACCCCTGTTGCGGTTGTCGATCGCCCCGTTACAAGCGTCGTGCCAGGCAGTCGATATTCGCGCTGGCAACCGGCAAGTCCTTCCAGCGCATGGACATTGCCCCGCCGGCGCGTTTCCGAAGGCGCAGGGCCGTGGCTCAGACTCTGGGCCGGTGGCGCAATGCGTGAGGGCCAGCGCGCCCCCGCGGGTTGCTCACCCGTTCGGCTTCTTGTATGGTCGGAGCCAGGGTCGTTCTTGATGTTCCCCGCCGGGTCCACGCGGCCCGGAGTCTCTGCGCAGGAGAGTTGTGGCCAGGGCTCTCACCACTGACATACCGTTGCCGGCGCGTCCTGTTCTCCGCCTGACGGGGTCCGTCGGCCATCGCCAACTCTCGTTCGTGGTCGAGGGTAACGAGAACCTCGTCGGCTCTTCGGCGAGCTGCGATCTGGCTCTCCGCGTCCCCGGGGTGTCGCAACGCCACGCCAGCATCCGTCTCGATGGCAACGTCCTCGTCGTCGAAGACCTGGCGAGCCGCAACGGCACGTTCGTCAATGGCATCGCCATTCAGCGGCGCACCCTCGAACCAGGCGACGAGGTGTCGTTCGGTCCCGTCACGTTTCGGCTGGAAGTGGTGGATGCGGACGACGTCGAGCTCGGGCTCGTCGCCGACACCTTCGCCCCCGCCGTGAAGCAGGAAGAGACAGAGTGGCTGCTCCATCCTCAGCTCGAGCTGGGAGGCTGGGGGCCGGTGCGAAGGATGACGCTGCTCCTTCTGGGGAGGACCAACCCCGACATCGCCGATGCGTTGAGGCTGCTCGCGGACAGCGTATCGGCGGCTGGAGGCGCAATCGGAGAATGGTCCGGCGTTGGCGAACCCGCTATCTTCGCCACGGCCGGAGACGTCGGCACCAACCTGGAGCACCCCGCCGTAGTCGACTTCCTGGGCACCGTCTTCCGCGAAGGTGAATCACGTCCGTGCTTCCGCGCCGGCCGCATCCTCACGGACCCGCCTCTATCTTGCTGCGGCTTCCGGCGCCCCGGCCTCAAGCTCCTGGCGATAGTGTTGCGGGGCCGCGAGCTCCGGCCCGGCTGGCAGGAGGGAGGGGAGATCCTTTTGCGGTTGTTGGATCAGGCGCGCGCCGGGAATCGGCAGCAAGAGCCTGCCGGCGGTCCCGATTTACCTACTCTTGCGATTTCCCTCAGTTTCTTGCGCGCCATGTCGGCCCCCATGCGCAAGGTCTACGAACAGCTACAGGATTTGTGCAAAGCAGACATTCCGGTCCTGGTCCGGGGGGAGACCGGAGTCGGCAAGGAGCACCTCGTTCGCCTGCTCCACGAGGCATCCGGGCGGCGGCGCTCGCCCTTCGTGGCGATCAATTGTGCCGCCATCCCGGCGGAGTTGCTCGAGGCGGAGATGTTCGGCATCGGGCGCGGAGTGGCAAGCGGAGTTGCAGAGCGGCAGGGACGGTTTCGCGAGGCCAACGGAGGGACGCTGTTTCTGGACGAGATCGGCGAGATGCCGTTGCCTTTGCAAACCAAGCTCCTGCGCGCGCTCGACTCGGGCACGATTCAACCGCTGGGCGGCGGCGCCGAGGTCGTCGACGTCCGTGTCGTTTCGGCCACCAACGCCGATCTGGAGCGCCGCATCGCCGAAGGACGTTTTCGCGCCGACCTGTACTACCGCCTAGCCGCATTCGAACTCGAAGTTCCACCGTTGCGCCAGCGCCGCGAAGACATCCCGCCCCTCATCCAGCACTTTCTCGGTCGGTTCTCGCTCGAGGCAAGACGACAGGTGCGCGGCGTCTCGGTGAGCGCCCTGAGATTGCTCACCAGCTATTCATGGCCAGGCAACGTGCGTGAGCTACAGAACGAAGTCTACCGCCTGGTGCTCGCCTGCCACGACGGCACAGCGATCACATCCACCTCGCTGAAACCAGCCTTCCAGGCCACCGCCAGCAGTGACCCCACGCGCCTCCAGGTGCCTCTGGACCTCACTCTGGAAACGCGAGTCGAAGAGCTCGAGACTGCGCTCATTCGCGAGGCGATGAGGCGCACGGATGGAAGCCAGAGGAGTGCCGCCCAGCTACTGGGAATTTCGCGGAACGGTCTGGCCGCAAAGATGTCCCGGCTCGGGATCGCCTCCTGGAAGCTTGTCGAGTGAAGGACCTCGCGCGCGCCTCCACTCCTTCACTTCTGGTGCAAGGGCCTGCCCACGATGTCGAAGTCGGGCAGCTCCTCTGCGGGCGTTTTCGCGTCGTTCGCCTCCTCGGGCGGGGCGGCATGAGCGAGGTCTACGAGTGCCTGGATCTGACCCTCCGGCTACCGGTAGCGGTCAAGTTGCTGCGGTCGCGGCTCGGGCGCAGCCCGGTGGCGGCGGAGCTGCTATGTCGAGAGGTCTTGCTCGCCCGCCGCGTCACTCATCCAAATGTTTGCCGGATCTTCGAGCTGTTCGTGGATGGCCACGAGGGCGGACTGCCCACTCCTGCAGTGGTGATGGAGCTCTTGCGTGGCCGGACCCTGGCGGCGGCTCTCCACGACCGGCGGATGAGCTTTGCCGACGGAGCTGCCGTGCTCCGCGCAGTGGCCGCTGGGCTCGCCGCCGTGCATGCTGCCGGGGTGGTGCACCGTGATCTGAAACCCGCGAACGTCTTCCTGGTCGGACACCCTCCTCACGGCCGCCCCGTGCTCACCGACTTCGGAATAGCGATCGAAACTGCCGAACGGCCTCCCGGAACTTACGGTCCGGCGGGCACACCACCCTACGTGGCGCCCGAGGTCTGTGCCGGGGCGCCGGCTAGTTACGCATCCGACGTCTATGCCTTCGGGATATTGATGGCCGAGGTCCTGAGCGGGCGTCCCGCCGCAATCGTAGGTGAGCTCGGTGCAACCGGCCTCGAGCAGCATTTGCGCAGAGCCAGCGTGCCGGCCCGATGGCGGAGGGTCCTGACTCGCTGCCTGGCTCCCGATCCCGCGCGACGACCCGCGAGCGGAACCCAATTGGTCGCGGCCTTCGAGAGGCCAAAGATTCGATCGCCACTCAGCAAGGCGATGGCGGCGACCTTGATCGTCGCAACCATTGGCGCCGGCGCCCTCGCCCTCAAACTAGCGGCGCCGAGGATCAGACATCTTCCACCGACTCTCAGCTCGAGAGACCCATTGCCAGAGCGTCCGGCGATCGCCTTTGCTCTCGAATCGAGATCGACCCGGGCCTCCGATCGAGAGCTGACAGCCACCCTGTCGCAACTTCTCGAGTGGGACCTGGAAGAGGGCGGGCAGGCCCTCGTCAAGCCCTCCTCCGAAATACGCACGGTCGTCGATGTCCGGGACGGGAACAGCCCAGCTGCGCTGCGCCGGGTGGCGCAAGCTCTCGATTGTGACGCCATCGTCGCCGGGACCGTGCTCGGGCCGGACCAGGGATCGCTCCAGGTCGAGCTGTTCCTCGTTTCGCGAGACGCGAGCCGGCCGGCTGCATCCATTCGCCGCGCCGTACGAACCGCCGACCTTTTCGCCGCTGCCGACTCACTTGCGACTGAATTGCGACGGCTTGCGGGCCTGCCTCCTCCGACGAAGGGAGACAGGTCGCCCGTGCTGGCATTGCGCTCCGTGAGCCCGGCGGCGCAAATAGCCTACGGACGCGGGTGGGACTATCTCCAACGTGATGAGTTTCGTGCCGCCCGCGCCGCTTTCGAAGCAGCCCTTCACGAGGACCCCGCCTACGCCATGGCAGAGTATGGGCTCGCGGAGGTCTCCTGGCGCCAAGGCGACCAAGCTGCGACCGCCGCCGCGGCGACCCGAGCCCTGGTCAAGGGACGCCGCCTTCCCCGGCCCCGGCAGTTGGCGATCGAGGCACTGTTGCACGCCGGCAGAGGAGAGTGGAAGCCGGCCCAGGCCGCCTATGCTGCCCTGAGCCAGCTCTACCCTGACGACCTCAGCTACGGCTTTGCGCTCGGCGAGCTCCAGCTGGCAGCCTCCGACCTGAAAGGCGCCGCTCAGACGATCGCCGCGCTTCGGCTCTTGGATCACGCCAAGGGGAATCCTCTCGATCGCGCGCGGATCGACCTTCTGGACGCCGAGGTCGCGCACCTCAACGGTGACCTTGACCGCTGGCGCAAGACGGCCGAGCAAGCGCGCACCGAGTTGGCAAACCAGCCGGCGGCTGAGTCCCTTCGCGCCCGCGCGAACGCGCTCCTCGGTCGGGCGCTGCTTGCCGCCGGGGATGTCGAGGGTGCGAAGGGCCGTCTCCACGAGGCCGAGCGAACCTTCATAGGTGTCGAAGATCCGGATCGCCTTGGGCAAACCCTGAACAGCCTTGGAAAGATCGCTCTGGTCGAGGGTCATCATCAAGAAGCGGTCGATCTCCATCAGCGGGCTCTTGCACTGTTTCGCAGCATCGGTTCCAACCGCGGCCTCGTAAGCACCTACCTTGCCCTCTCGATGGCGTTCGAGCAACCGCAGGTTGTCAAGGCCGAAGCCCTGCTGCGACAAGCGCTCCAAGTGGCGCTCCAGACCGGCGATCACGGGCTCGAAGGGATGACGAGGAACAATTTCGGCGTGTTCCTGGTCGCTAGGGGAAAGTACCGCGAAGGGACCGAGGAGCTCTCGCGGGCGCTCGAGCTGGCCAAGATTACGCAAGATCCCGATGTCATCGCGGTCCAGCAAGGCAACTTGGCCAACCTGTTCGGGTTCCAAGGACGACGCCTTGAGGCGATTCGGCTATGGAAAGCGGCGGCCCAGAGACTGGACTCCGCGAAGATTCCCCTCTTCATCGCCTTTGCGAAGTCCTGCTCCGCAAAAGTGGCACTCGCCGAAGGCGACTTGGCTCGCGCGATTCCTCTTCTACGCGCCGCCCATCAGGCAGGTGGAAAGACGGCCGACGCCGACGTCGAAGCCGCCACGGCGGGCGACCTCTTGACAGCGGTCAGCCTTGGCGGCGAGCCGACGGATTCCCCGGCATTCGCTGCGGGTCTGGAGGAGCTTTCGAAGCGCAGCCTCCTGACCGGGAGCCTCAACGCTATCGGTGGCCTGGAGCTCGCCAAGGCGGACTCGGCACTGCTACAGAATCGATTCGCTGACGCGGACCGATCAGCGCAGCGCGCCGCCAAGACCCTACGGGGCCTGCCGTTGGTCGACTCGGCCGCGCATGCGGAAATCATTTCTGCCGTGGCGCTGGCGAACCTCGGCGATCGGGTCGCGGCCCGGACCGCTCTCGCGCGCGCCAAGAAGCTCCTGCCGAAGGAAAGGCTCGATCTCCAGATGTCCGCTGAGCTCGCCGAATTCGAGATCGACTGCCCGGCATCGCCCGTCCGGGTCTCCAAGCAGGCGCTGGCTTTGGCGGATACCTCACGCGAGCGCGGGTTCTATCGGACATCCTTCGAGGCCAGGATTCTCGCCGCCAGGTGCAGCCTCGAAGCTGGCGACCGTCGGACGGCGCGAAACCTCGCGGCACCTACGCGAATGGAGGCCGGCCGCACCGGCTGGCGCCTCTTCGCGCGGGAGGCCACTGCCATCGAAAGCCAAGCCTCTCTGAGGATCACACCTCGCCCAGGCTCCTAAGTCTTTGATTGTATTGGTGGAGCCGATCGGGATCGAACCGACGACCTCTTGAATGCCATTCAAGCGCTCTCCCAACTGAGCTACGGCCCCACTTGAGGCGGGTGAGTTTAGGCTGCCGGAGAGGAAAGTGTCAACGCGGGGTCGTTCGCCGACTGCGCCCCGCGAGGAGCGCCCGGACCTGTGCCGGGCGCGTGGGGAACACCTACCTGCGGGCCGTCGCGGCGGAGACGTTCTCGACGCGGCCGTCGAGGCGGCTGGCGATCTCTTCCCGCAGATCGGGGATGCCTTCTCCGGTCGTTGCCGAGACCCAGAGGCCGCCATTGCGGGGCTCCTGGGGCTCGACGAGGTCGCTCTTGTTGAAGACCAGGACCACCCTCCCGGGCTCGACGCCCAAGTCGGCCAGGACCTTCTCGGCGACCTCGGCCTGCTCCCGCCAGCGCGGGTGGCTGCGGTCGACGACGTGGAGCACGAGGTCGGCGGCGGTGATCTCGCCCAAGGTGCTGCGGAACGAGGAGACCAGGTGGTGGGGGAGCTTGCGGATGAAGCCGACGGTGTCGGCGAAGACCGCGGTCTCGGGGACGCCGCCGTCGCCGTTGCCGTTCAGGGCGCCGATCACGCCGCGCCGCAGCTTGGCGTCGAGGGTGGCGAAAAGCCGATTCTCGGCCAGCGTGTCGCCGCCCGTCAGCCGATTCCACAAGGTCGACTTGCCGGCGTTGGTGTAGCCGGTCAGGGCGACCTCGGGCACCCCCCGCCGGCCGTGCCGCTGCACGCCGCGGGTGCGCTCGATCTTCTTGAGGTCGTCCTCCAGGCGGCGGATGCGGTGGCGGAGCTGGCGGCGATCCTGCTCGATCTGCTTTTCGCCCTCGCCGCCGCGGGTGCCGACGCCGCCCGCCTGCCGCGACAGGTGGCCCCAGCGGCGGGTCAGCCGCGGCAGCATGTAATTGAGGCGCGCCAGCTCCACCTGCGTCCGCGCCTCGCGCGTCCGCGCCCGCTGGCCGAAGAGGTCGAGGATGAGCGAGCTGCGGTCGAGGACGGAGAGCTCGGTCGCCTGCTCGAGATTCTTCCACTGGCTGCCCGAGAGGTCGTCGTCGAAGATCAGCAGCTCGGCGCCCAGCAGGCGCGCCTGGGCGGCGATCTCCTCCGCCTTGCCGCTGCCGACGAAAGTGGCGGCGTCCGGCGCCTTGCGCCCCTGCACGGCGCGGCCGACGACCGCCACGCCGGCGCTCGAGGCCAGCTCCCGCAGCTCGTCCAGGTGCTCCTCGACGACGAAGCCCGGCTGGCCGGGGAGGACGACGCCGACGAGGAGCGCCCGGCGGCCGGGCGCGCGATCGCTCTTGGCGTTTTTCTGGAGCGGCTTCTTCAGGGTATTGACCTGTGGGGTATTGTAGATGATCGTTCGGGCCGAGGTCCAACCTCTCGACAACAACGGAGCCGAGGCATGAATTCCACTCGACCGGCCGCACCCCCCGCCGCCACACCGCCCCCGGCGACGTCGGCGACCCCGGCGATCGGCCGTCAGGCCAAGCTGGCGATCGCCCTCATCGCTCTCTGCGCCGTGGCGGCGCTCTTCTGGCCGCGCGGCGGCGGCGGTCTGGGGGCCGCCCCGGGCGGCTTCGTGCTCGACTCCGGCGGCCGGCCGGCGCCGCTGGGCCCGCGCCTCGCGCCGGTCACCCTGGTGCATTTCTGGGCGACCTGGTGCCCCCCCTGCATCCAGGAGGTCCCCGCCCTCCAGCGCCTCACCGCCGACCTCGCCGACCGCCGCGACTTCACGGTGTTGATGGTGGCGGTCGCCGACTCCAACGACCGCGTGCGCTCCTTCCTGGGGGCAGGCTCCGACATGGTGCTCTTCGATCCCAACTGGGACGTCGCCCACCGCTACGGCACCCGCCAGCTGCCCGAGACCTACCTGGTGGTGCGCGGCAAGGTGCTCGACCGCTTCGTCGGGCAGACCGACTGGGACGACGTCAACCTGCGCCGGAAGATCCTCTCCCACCTGGGCCCGGCGACGGCGCGGCCGCGCGGATGATGACCCCGGCCCAGGTCGGGGAGATGGCCGTCAAGCTGGGCCTGACGGCGCTGCTTTCCGGCCTGGTGGGAGCCGAGCGGGAGTGGACGGGCAAGCGGGCGGGCCTGCGCACCCACATGGTGATCGCCATCGGGGCGACCCTCCTGACGCACATCTCGCTCAGCCTGGGAGACTCCGGCCGGATCGCCGCCCAGATCGTCACCGGCGTCGGCTTCCTGGGCGCCGGCACCATCCTGCAGTCGCGCTGGGCGGTCCACGGCCTCACCACGGCGGCGGGCGTCTGGGTGGCGGCGGCGATCGGCATCGCCGTGGGCGCCCACTTCTACGGCGAGGCCGCGCTCGCCACCGCCGCGCTCCTGCTCATCCAGGTCGCCCTGCGGCCTCTCGAGCGGCGCCTGCACCACGACGAGCGCTGCGTCTCCATCCGGCTCGAGGAGGGGCAGACCCTGGCGAGCCTGATGAACCTCCTGGACGAGGCGCACATCGACCTCGAGGGGCTGGCGCGGACGGCCGACCCGAAGACCGTCCTGGTGCGCTTCCGCGGCTCCCGGCAGGACGCCGGGCGGGTGGTGCAGCTCGCCAACGCGGAGGGGTTCCAGTGCCGGGAGGAGAAGGGCGGCCTCGCCGCGGTCGCCGGGACGCCGTCCGACGCCAGTGCCGGCAGCCCCTGACCGACCTCTTTTTTTCGCCCCACCGTCCTCAGAAGTGGACCGCGAGACCCGCGTGCCCCATGGCGAAGAGCTTCGCCTCCTTGAGGTCCGCGTAGTGGCCGGAGAACTCGACGATGACGCCCAGGTGGCGCTGGATCCTGAACTCGCCGGTCACCCCGAGAGAGAGCCCGACCGAGGTGTGGCTGACGCTGCCGCCCGCGGGCGGTGTGCCGGAGAGCCGATAGCCGCCGAGCGCCAGGAAGAGCCCCGACTCGTAATAGCTCTCCTGGAAGCGGTACTCGCCGCCGACCGTGACGTACTCGAGGTTCGCCCCGGTGAGGGTGCCGAAGGAGCCGCCGTGATCGAGGTTCAGGCGGCCGAAGCGGAAGCCCACCTGGGTGCTCGTCTCGGTGATCATGGCGAGGTCGAGCTGGAAGCCGGTGTTGCTGAAGTCGCGGAATCCCGAGTCGGCCGAGCCGCCGGCGCCTCCCAGGATGCCGGCCGTGAAGGTGTAGGGCTCCTGCGCGGCCGCCGCGCCGGGAAGGGCTAAGGCGGCGAGCAGGGCGAAGAGCGCGAGGAGCCTGCCGAGCAGGCGAGGGTTGCGGGCCAAGGTCTCTCCTTTGCGATCGGTGTCCAAACCTCGGGGAGTATAGCGTCGTCGCTTTCCGTCTTCTCCTGTCAGGAGGAGGTGCCGGCGCGCGGCGGCCGGAACTCGACCCCATGGCTGCAGTCCTATACGTCCCCGAACCCGCCGGCGTCACGGCCCGGCTCCGTCAACGGCTCCTTCACGCCCTCCTGCCCTCCTGCTGCCTCGGCTGCGGCCGCGCTCTCCGCGGCCAGGCGCCGCTCGGGCTCTGCGCCGGCTGCCGCGGCCGTCTGCGGCGGGCCGATCGCAGGGATCGGGACGGTGGCGGTCCCTGCGCCGGCTGCGGGCGCCGGCTGGCAGGTCCGACGCCGCGAGGGTATCGCTGCGGCCGCTGCCGCGCCGCGCCCCCCGCCTGCGACCGCCTGCTCGCTCTGTGGAGCTACGAGGAGCCGCTGACGGCGGTCGTCCAACGCCTGAAGTTCGGCCGCCTCGACTACCTGGGCCGCCACCTGGCGAACGCCATGGCCCTCGAGCTGGGCGCCGAGCTCGCCGGGCTCGACCTCGTGGTGCCGGTGCCGCTCCACTGGCGGCGGCGGCTAGCGCGCGGCTACAACCAGGCCGAGCGCATCGCCCGGCCCCTCGCCCTACGGCTCGGGCTGCCGTTCGCGCCGGCCCTGCGGCGGAGCCGCGCCACTCCGCCCCAGACCTCGCTCGGCAGGGCGGAGCGGCTGTCGAACCTCGAGCGGGCCTTCCAGGCGCGTGCGGTCGAGCCGCCGCTCCGCGGTCGCCGCGTCCTCCTCGTCGACGACGTCGCCACCACAGGCGCCACCCTGAACGCGGCAGCCCGGGCGCTCAAGCGGGCGGGCGCCGCCCAAGTGGTGGCGGTGGTGGCCGGCCGGACGCCGGACGTCGATTGACGCCGATTGACGCCAATTGACTTCGATTGGCGCCGGCCACCGTCTCCGCAGGCGCGTTCCTTGCAGATGAATGCGAGGAGAAAACGGAGATCTGAGAATCAGGATAACGACTTGAAATGAATAGGCAAGAGTCGATATCCAGCCGGCGCCTGCAGCGCTCGCGAGGAGTTTGACAGTCCCCAGACCCGAGGGCTAGACTGCAGAACCTGGAGTCAAAGCGAAGGATGTTCAGCAGCGTCCACAATCGTCTCCGCGAGGCCCTCCCCCTTCTGGTGGTTCTCCTCGTGGGCACCGCCACCTCCGCGACCGCGGTGGCCGCCCCTCTCGATAGCGCCCGGCTTCCCGGCGTCGCCGGGCATGTGAAGGGCGAAGCCTCGCCGATCGCCGCCGCCGGCGTCTACGCCTATCAGCTCGCCGACCTCAGCCTGCACAAGGTGTTGACGGACCCGCAGGGCAATTTCCTCTTCTCGGACCTGCCGGCCGGCCTCTACAAGATCATCGCCCACAAGGCAGGGTTCGCGCCGGTGGTGGTGCTGCTCACCCGCACCACGGCGCAGGCGTACCAGTTCCTCGAGCTGCAGCTCACCGAGTCCTCCGGCGCGGACGGCAGCGCCGACCCCGCGTCCGCCGGCGACGACTTCTGGGCCCTCCGCGCCCGCATCCCGGCCGATGTCCTGCGCGACATCGAGTCGGCGGAGGCCGCGGCGTCGACCTTCAGCCTCAGCCCCTCCGGCTCCCTCTCGCAGCTCCGCCCCGCCGGCTTCCAGACGGCCGATCTCGCCCAGTTCCATACCGAGATGCAGGCAATGACCGGGGTGGACGGCATCGCCGCCGGCAACGAGTCGCAGGTTTCCGTCGGCAGGGTGGGGATCGAAGGCAAGGTGGGAGAGATGCAGGTGGGGTTGACCGGGCGCTTCTGGCAGCTCGCATCCGCGTCGCCGGCGGCATCCTTCCCCGGCGGCGGAGGGCAGGCGAGCGCTGTCTCGCTCGATCTCCAGAGCGGACCCGGCAGCCGCCTCAACGTCACTTCGCTCAGCAACCGCCTGGGCGTGCGCGGCGACGGCGGCTTCGGGCCGGCCGACTTCGAGCACTACCGGGTGAGCTGGTCGCAGCCGCTCGGCGAGAACGGCCACTCCGACTTCGCCGCCCAGTACACCAGCGAGAGCAACTACAGCCGCCAGGGACCGTTCGACCCGGTCGACATCCCGGAGAGCGCGCGGACCTGGCGAGTCGAGGGCTCCTACACCACGAACCTGGGCCCGAGCTCGACCCTGCAGACGGGCGTCCGCTACCGCGAGCGGCAGTACGGTTTGACCGGCACCGGCCCGCAGGCGCTCCAGAGCGTGCCGGGGCAGGGAAACCTGGACGTCTTCGGCAGCGGCGGCTATCGCCTGCGGCCCGCCGTGCTGGTCGAGTACGGCCTTTACAACACCCTCGCCGACGGCAGCCTCGAGGTCAAGCCGCGTGGCGGCGTGGTGCTCCAGCTCGGCAACTTCTGGCAGCTCGACGGCTCGGTCTCCAAGCGCGTCTACGACCGCGCCGGCAACGCCGATGCCGATTTCCTGCCCTCCCTGTACCAGGAGTCGGACCTCTGCGAAGAGGCCAGCAAGTCGTGCTACGAGGTCCACCTTTCGCACACCGCGGGCGACGCCAACTCGGTGTCGCTGGGCGCCGTGCACCGCACCATCGGCAAGACCCTGCGGCTCTACTTCAGCGACGACTTCTTCGACCGCCTGGAGAGCCTCTACCTGGTGCCCGGCGACCAGCTGCCGGAGCTCCGCCTCACGGCCAGCCGCCGGCTCACCCCCAAGATCGTCACCACCCTGCAGTCGAGCCTCGCCTCCGGCGGCGGCGGCCTCTTCTTCGCCAGCGACGGGCGTGCCTATCAGAACCGGGTCCAGTACCTGATCACCTCGTTGGACACCCGGTTCCAGAGCACCGCGACCGGCGTCTTCGTCGCCTTCCACCACCTGAACCAGGAGCTCGATCCCGCCGGCTCCCGCCAGGGCGCCTCGCAGCTCGACACCGAGCGCCTGCAGGTCATGCTGACGCAGGACCTCAACATCCTCTTCGATCTCGCCAGCTCGTGGGCGGTTCAGCTCAACATGGAGATCAGCCGCGGCCCCTCACTCAACCAGGCCACCAACGACACCGAGCTGCGCAAGCGTTTCCTTGGCGGCATCGCCGTCAAGTTCTAGCCGGTCCCGCTCCAACCCGATTCGAGGCCCGTAGCGCCCCCACCTGTGGGGGCGCATTCGTGTACCCGCCCGCGCTAACCGAACGGTTTTCTGGATGCGCCGCGAGCGCTCGTCAAGAGCTTGAATCCAACGGATTGGATAGTGTGCGGTTTTCTGGATCAGATGAGCTAAAATGCCATGAAATCAGGCTTTTGGAGGCGGTTCAAAAAAACGTGGCAATGGCATAGAAAGTGCTTCTGAGGCTCCACGGTCGGGAAACTCATGAAGCCGTCGCACACTCTCCGACTGACCCTGGCGCTCCTGCTGGCGGCCCTGGCCGTGGTGTCGGGCGGCCTCAGCTTCTATCGCAAGGTCCAGTCCTTCCAGCCTCTGGGCTTCACCGCCCGGGTCCCCGGCCCCGTGGCGCGCGTCCTCACGGTGCCGTCTCCCGGCACGGCGCTGCGGCCGGGAGACGAGATCCTGCTGGCCGACGGCGGCGAGATCGCCGGCGCGGCGGAGCTCGGCAAGCGGCTGAAAGGCCGCCCCGAGTCGTTGCTGACGGTCCTGCGGGCCGGCCAGGTCGTCCAGGTCCATTACCGCCGGCCGCCGCTGGCGGTCGACTTCCCCTACCTGCTGCTCGCGCTCATCGGGGTGGGATATCTCCTGATCGGGCTCTACACGCTCCTCCGCCAGGGCGGGCGGCAGGGGTTCCTCTTCTTCCTCTGGTGCCTGGCCTCGGCGGCCTTCTATCTGCTGACGCCGGTCGCCCCGGTCGACCTCTTCTACAAGATCACCTTCGCCGGCGACGAGCTGGCGCGCATCTTCCTCCCCGCCCTGACGCTTCACCTCATCCTCGCCTTCCCGACCCCCGTCGGGGAGGGCCGGCGGTGGCGCGGCCTGGTCCCCTTCCTGTATCTCCCCGCCGCCGTCCTGGCCGCCCTCCAGCTCGACCTCGCGGCCGCCGGCGGCCGCTTTCTCTTCGGGCATCCGACCGCCGCCAGTCTGGCGACGCTCGACCGCGTCGAGCTGATCCACCTGACGGTCTTCGCCCTGGCGGCCATCGCCCTCCTGACCTGGCGCCTGTGGGGCGACGACCGCTGGGAGGAGCGGCGCCAGCTCCAGTGGGTGGCCTTCGGGCTCGCCGGCGGATACCTGCCCTTCTTCGTCTTCTACGTCCTGCCCTGGGCGCTCGGCTTCCGCGCCTCGCAGCTCTTGACCTCGATCGCGGTGCTGCCTCTGGCCCTGGTGCCGGTGGCCTTCGCCTACGCCATCCTGCGCTACAAGCTGTGGGACATCGAGGTCATCGTCCGCGACACCATCTCCGCCACCCTGACCCTGCTCCTGGGGATCATCGGCTTCTCGCTCGTCAACCTGGCGGTCTTGCGCGGCGTCCCGCAGGAGCTCGCCCTGGCGCGCAACCTCCTCTCCTTCGCCGCCGGCCTGGGGATCGCGGGCCTCCTGGTGCCCACCCGGCGCACCATCTCCTCGACCCTCGAGCGCCTCCACTACCGGAGCACTTTCGGCAAGCGGCGCGCTCTCTCCGGCCTCGGCCGGGAGCTCCTCCACGAGCGCGACCTCGGCCGCCTGTGCACGGCGCTCCTGCGGCAGATCGAAGAAGGGGTCGCCATCGAGCGCGCCAACCTCCTCCTCGTTCAGGGAGACGTCCTCGAGCCGATGCGGCCGGAGCCGCAGCTCGGCGCGCTCCCCGCCGACCTCCTGGGAGCCGACCTCTGGCGCGAGGGCTTCCGGCGCCTCTCCGGCGTGGCGCTCCCCGCCGAGACGATCTCGCCGGCCCAGCGCCTCTTCATCGCCGGCTATCGCTACGCCTTTCCGCTCACCGTGCTCGGCAGCCGCGTCGGCCTCGTGCTCGCCGGCTACAAGGCGGACCAGAACCCGCTGAACAGCGAGGACGTGGAGCTCATCCGCCATCTCCTCAACCAGGCGGCGCTGGCGATCGAGAACGCCCAGCTCCTGGGCCAGCTCCACCACCAGCTCGACGAGGTCCTGCGCCTGCAGCGCTACAGCGCCGGCATCTTCGAGTCGTCGCCCGCCGGCATCGCCGTGCTCGACCCGGCCGGCCGCATGGTCTCCGCCAACACCGCCTTCGCGCGGCTCGCGGCGCTGCCGCGGGAGTCGCTCCCCGGCCGGCCGCTGGGCGCCGTGCTGCCGGTCGAGCCGCTCCCGGCGGCCGGCGCGGCGCCGATCGAGGTGAGCTTCAAGGACGGGCGCGGCGAGCGCCATCTCCAGCTCTCCGTTGCCGACTTCGCCGGCGCCGGGCTGGAGCCCCGGGAGGAGGAGCGGCTGCGCATCCTGGTCGTCCACGACCTGACCGACCGGGTGGCGATGGAGAACGCGCTCAAGGAGAAGGACCGCCTGGCGGCCCTGGGGATGCTGGCGGCCGGCGTGGCCCACGAGGTGAACACGCCGATCACCGGCATCTCGAGCTACGCCCAGATGCTCCTCTCCGAGACCGCCGAGAGCGATCCCCACTACGAGATCCTCAAGAAGGTGGAGCGCCAGACTTTCCGCGCCGCGCGCATCGTCAACAATCTGCTCGAGTTCGCGCGCAACCGCCAGAACGAGCGGCGGCCGGTGGCGCTCCAGCCGCTGCTCTCCGAGTCGATCGACCTCCTGGGAGACCGCCTGGGCCGGCGGCACATCGAGCTCCAGTTCGCGCCGCCATCCGAAAAGATCGTCGTTCTGGGCTCCGACGGCGAGCTGCAGCAGGTCTTCACCAACCTGCTCCTGAACGCCGTCGACGCCATGGTCGAGACCGGCGGCCGGCTCACCGTCGGCATCGAGGCCGACGACGACTGGGCGCGGGTGCGCATCGCCGACACCGGGCCGGGCATCCCGCCGGAGCGGCTGGAGAAGATCTTCCAGCCCTTCTTCTCGACCAAGCTGGCGAGCGGCGGCACCGGCCTGGGGCTCTCGATCAGCTACGATATCGTGCGGCGCCACGGCGGCAGCCTGCGCGTGGAGAGCCAGCCCGGCGCCGGCGCCTGCTTCGTCGTCGAGCTCCCGAAGCAGTCCCAGCTCTCGGCATGAACATCCTGATCGTCGACGACGAGGAGGTCCTCCAGGACGTCCTCACCGCGCTCATCCGCCGGGCGGGCCACACCACGCTCTCCGCCCGCACCGGCGAAGAGGCCCTCGAGATGCTCGAGCGCGAGGAGGTGGACCTCGTCCTCCTCGACCTCATGCTGCCCGGTCTCTCCGGCCAGCAGGTCCTGCGCCAGATCCGCCAGCGCGACCCGGCGCAGGTGGTCGTCGTCATCACCGCCTACTCCTCGATCGAGAGCGCCATCGACGCCATGCGCGAGGGCGCCTTCCACTACATCCCCAAGCCGTTCAAGAACGAAGAGGTGCTGCTCACCATCCGCAAGGGGCTGGAGCAGCGCCGGCTGGCGACCGAGAACCGCGACCTCCGCCAGCAGCTCAGGCAGCGCTTCGGTCTCGACAACCTGGTCGGCAAGAGCAAGCCGATGCAGCAGGTCTACGACCTCATCCAACTCGCCGCGCCGGCGAAGAGCAACATCCTCATCTTGGGCGAGAGCGGCACCGGCAAGGAGCTGGTGGCGAAGGCCATCCACCACCACTCCCGGCGGGCCGACGGACCGTTCGTCACCGTCAACTCGGGATCGATGCCGGCGGACCTCCTGGAGAGCAACCTCTTCGGCCACGTCAAGGGCGCGTTCACCGGCGCCATCGCCAGCAAGAAGGGCCTCTTCGAGCTGGCGACCGGCGGCTCGATCTTCTTCGACGAGATCGGCAACATCCCGCTCGACACCCAGGCGAAGCTCCTGCGCGTCATCCAGGAGAAGGAGTTCATGCGCCTGGGGGGGATCGAGACGCTCAAGGCCGACGTGCGGATCATCGCCGCCACCAACGCGGACTTGGAAGCGACGGTGGCGCAGGGGCAGTTCCGGGAAGACCTCTACTATCGCCTGAACGTCATCACCGTGGCCCTGCCGCCGCTCAGGAAGCGCAGCGAGGACATCCCGCTCCTGGCCCAGCACTTCCTCGCCTACTACGCGCGGGAGAACGACAAACCGATGACGGAGATCGCGCCGCGGGCGATGGAACTCTTGCTGGACTATCATTGGCCCGGCAACGTGCGCGAGCTGGAGAACGTCATCGAGCGCGCGGTGGTGCTGTCGACCGGCTCCGTCCTCGGGGTCGACCTCCTGTCCAGCGCCGTGCGGCACCCGGAGGCGATGGCCATGCCGCCGGCGAGCCTGGCGTCCACCGGCATCGCCTTCCGCGACGCCGTCACGGAGTACGAGCGCCATCTCATCATCAAGGCGCTGCAGTCCTCCGGCGGGGTGCAGAAGCGGGCGGCGGAGCTGCTGCAGGTCAAGCCCACCACGCTCCACGAGATGATGAAGCGGCTGAACATCTCGTCAGAGAGCGTCGTCTCCTCCTGAAGGGAGCGCCTGGGTCTTTGTCGGTAACCCCGAAACGGGGTGAGGAGAGGGGTTCGAAGATGTCGCGTCGTTTCGTGATTGTGCTGGCCGCGCTGGCCTCTGTGGCGCTGCTCGTTCCTGCTTACTCTGCCGCGGAGGCCCCGGCGAAGGGGGTGACGGCCGCCCCCCCGGCTCCGGCCGCAGCGCCGCGACTCGTGGCGCCGCTCTCGGCCGGCGAGCTCCCCGAGCTGCCGCCCGTCGACCCGGCGGTGCCCACTTCGGAATCGGCGCTCGGCTATCCGCTGGGGACGCGCTTCACCCATTGGGACCGCATCGTCGCCTACCTCCAGAGCCTCGCCGCGGCGTCCAACCGGGTGAAGATGTGGGAGTACGGCCAGACCTACGAGGGGCGGCCGTTGAAGCTCGTCGCCTTCGCCTCTTCCGAGAACCTCGCCCGCCTCGACGCGATTCGCGAGGAGAGGCTCCGCCTGGCCGATCCCGCCGCCCTCTCGCACGAAGAGCGCGAGCGCCTGGTCGCGCACCTGCCGGTGGTGGTCTGGCTCGCCTACGGGGTCCACGGCAACGAGGCCTCCTCCTCGGAGGCGGCGATGGCCGTGGCCTACCTGCTGGCGGCGGGCCAGGGCGACATCCCCGGCCTGCTCAAGAACATGATCGTCCTCGTCGATCCGCTGTCGAACCCCGACGGGCGCGAGCGCTACGTCCACTCCTTCGAGGAGAGGCGGGGGGCCGATCCCAACCCGCGCGCCACCGCGGCGGAGCACTGGGAGCCCTGGCCGGGAGGGCGCCAGAACCACTACCTGATCGACCTCAACCGCGACTGGGCATGGGCGAGCCAGGAGGAGAGCCGCTCCCGCCTCGCCGCCTATCGCGCCTGGGAGCCGCAGGTCTACGTCGACTTCCACGAGATGGCCTCGGAGTCGAGCTACTTCTTCCCCCCCGCGGCGGAGCCCATCAACCCCCGGATCGACCATCGCATCCTCCCCTGGCTGGAGACCTTCGGACGCGCCAACGCGGCGGCCTTCGACCATCAGGGGTGGGTCTACTACAAGGCCGAGAGCTACGACCTCTTCTATCCCGGCTACGGCGACTCCTACCCCAGCCTGCGGGGCGCCGTCGGCATGACCTACGAGATGGCCGGCGGCGGGCGCGGCGGCCTCGCGCTCACCCTTCCCGACGGCACCCTCCTGACGCTCGCCGACCGCGTCGCCCATCACCTGACCACCTCGCTCGCCACCCTGCGAACGGCGGCTGCCAACGGCCGGCGCCTGCTCGCCGACTTCACCGCCAATCGCGCCGGCACCCCTCCCGAGTCGACGAAGAGCTACCTGTGGCCGGCCGACCGCCCGGAGTCGCGGGCGCTGGCCGATCTCCTCAATCGCCACGGCGTGCGGGTCCGCCAGCTCGGGGAGAGCGCCACGCTCAAGGCGCGCCGGCTGGTCAGCGGAGCAAAAGCAGGCAAGGGCGCCAAGGTGGAAGAGGAGCGCCGCTTCGCCGCCGGCACCTACGTCGTGTCGACGGCGCAGCCGCTGGGCAACCTCGTCCAGGCGCTCCTCGACCTCGACTCGCCGATGTCCGAGGCCTTCCTCGATCGCCAGCGCCAGCGCCTGGAGCAGAACCTGAACCACGAGTTCTACGACATCACGGCCTGGTCGCTGCCCCTGGCGTTCAACTGCGAAGCCTGGGTGATGGCGGGGGAGCCGGCGGACGCCGCGCCCGTCCCGGCGGCGCGCGGCGAGGTGCGCGGCGCGGCCGGCCTCGGCGTCCTCGTGCGGCCGCAGGGCCTCGCCTCCTACCGCCTGGAGGCGGAGCTGCAAAAGCGCGGGATCCACCACCGGGTGGCGCTGACCGGCTTCGCGGCCGAGGGCGCCGACTACCCCTCGGGCACCCTCTTCGTGCCCCGGCACGGCAACCCCGCCGACCTCGACAAGGTCCTCGCTGGCCTGCTCGCCGAGGACGCCCTGACGGCGCAGGGGGTCGCCTCCTCCTATGACTGGAGCGGCCTCTCCGTCGGCTCGCAGGAGATGGCCGCCGTGCGTCCGGTCCGCGTCGGCCTGGTGAGCGGCGAGGGGGTGGACGCCACCGGCTTCGGCTTCCTCTGGTACCTCTTCGACCGCCAGCTGGGGCTCCGGCACGACCGGCTGCCGTTGCAGCGCCTGGGGCAGATCGAGCTCGCGGACTTCGACGCCCTGGTCTTCCCTGCCGGCGACTACGCCGACCACGTCTCCGAGAAGACGCGCGAGGCGTTGGACGCCTGGGTGAAGTCGGGCGGCGTGCTGGTCGCCATCGGCAGCGCCGTCAACTGGCTCCAAGACAGCAAGATGACGACGGTCAAGCGCTGGGAGCCGCCGAAGCCGGCGGACGATCCGGAGAGCGGCGAGGAGGAGCAGCAGGCCGCCGCCACGCCGGGGATCGCCGGCCGCGCCATCTTCACTCCCGGCGCGGCGCTCGCCACCCACATGCAGTCGCCACACCCGCTGACCCTCGGGCTCCCGGCACCGCCCGCCGTCCTCGTCGAGGGCTCGCTCGTCCTGCGGACGACCGGCGATCCGCAGAAGGACGTGCTCGTCGCCCTGAACGACCACCCGGTCGTCGCCGGCTTCGCATTTCCCGAGGCCGAGGAGCGCCTGTCCGGCGCCCTCCTCGTCGGCGAGGAGAGCCGCGGCAAGGGAAGCGTCGTCCTCTTCGCCCAGGACCCCGCCTTCCGCCTCTTCTGGAGGGCGACGACGCCGATCCTGCTGAACGCTATCCTCTACGGTCCGAGCACCGGGCTGGGGGCGCGGTAGGGCGTGACCCGGCGTGCGTCCAATCGGTTGACGGAAGCGATGAATCGCGTACTCGACGCGGTTGGGGTCGAGGTCGACGAGTTTACCCGGAGGGCTTCCCGCTTGGTGTTGGAGCAAGTGGAGTGGTGATCCGCAGTGGTAAGGGTCTCACCTCCAGCAGAGACCTCGGATTCCTCTAGACTGTACCCCGCATGACAGACGATCGGATGGGCGGCATCGCGCTGATCGCCGGAGCGGTCGGCGGCATCGTGACCATGAGCCTTCACCCCACGGGCCACGACCTCATGGCGCCCGGACACTTCGAGGCCGCGGCGCGCATGGTGGCCTTCGTGCACGCGCTCGCCATCGTGAGCCTGCCCATCCAGTTCCTGGGCGCGCTCGCCCTCTCCAATCGCCTGGCGGCGCCCAACCGCCTCGCGCTCGCCGCCCTCGTGGTATACGGCTTCGCACTGGCGGCGGTGATGTCGGCGGCGGCCGTCAGCGGCTTCGTAG
>DATNKQ010000597.1:0-18971 GCA_035603315.1 Thermoanaerobaculia bacterium | reverse complement strand
CCGCCGGGCGCGCTCCCACTCGTCCTCCGCCAGCAGCCGTCCCAGCCTTTCGACCTCACCCGCCGGCGGGTCGAGCGCGATCGACCACACCTGCACCTCTCCGGCGGGGAGCGCGAGGCTCGCCGCCGGCGGCAGCGAGCGGGGGGGGAAACCGGTCACCGGCGCCGTCGGCCCGCGGCGCCGTCTAGCGCTGCCGCTCGATCAAGGGCTGAGTGGAGAGCTCGGCCAGGTCGCGCGACATCGACTCGGTGATGAGGTCCTTGGAGCCGTGGACGAAGAAGTGGTCGCCCGGCAGGATACGCAGGCGGAAGCGGCCGCGCGTCTGATCCTTCCAGGCCGCTAGGTCCTCGCGGGTGACCTCCTGGTCGCCCAGGCCGCCGAAGGCCGAGATCCCGACGTCCAGCGGCTCTTCGGGACGGTACTCGTAGGTCTCGTTGACGCTGAAGTCGGCGCGCAGGATCGGCAGCAGCAGCCGCATCAGCTCGGCATGCTGCAGCACCTCTTCGGGCGTGCCGTTGAGCTCCCGCAGGCGGGCGATGAACTCCGGCTCCGGCAGCTCGTGGAGCGGCTCCTCGCGGGACGGCACCTGCGGCGCTCGGCGCCCGGAGACGAAGATGTGGAGGGGGGCGGGGCCGCGGCGCCGGCGCAGCTCGCGGCTGAGCTCGAAGGAGATCAGGCCGCCCATGCTGTGGCCGAAGAAGACGAAGGGGAGGTCGAGGTACGGGGGCAGCACGTCGGCCAGGACCTGGATCATGGGATCGAGATGGGTGAAGGGCGCCTCGCGCAGGCGGCTCTCGCGGCCGGGGAGCTGCACCGGGCAGACCTCGATCTCGCCTGGCAGCGAGGCTGCCCAGCCGCGGTAGACGGAGGCGCCGCCGCCCGCGTATGGGAAGCAGAACAGGCGCAGGCGCGCCCGCGGGTTGGGCTCGCGGTAGGCGAGCCACCTCTCGGAGGGGGGACTGCTCGGGATCACGGCGCGGTCGGAGAGATTCTGCCTCCTAGTTAGAGGCCGGGTTCGCCTGCTTGTTCTTCTCCATCTCCTCCATCTTCTTGCGCAGCGACAGCGGCCGCATGTCGGTCCACACCTCCTTGATGTAGGCCAGGCACTCTTCCTTGTTGCCGCTCTTGCCGACGTCGTTCCAGCCCAGGGGGTTCTCGCGGTGGGCGGGCCAGATCGAGTACTGCTCCTCGTGATTGATGACCACCTTGTAGATCGTCGTGTCTTCCTTGTCTTCCCAGCTCATGTCTTCTCCTTGGTCGACCGGGGTCCCTTCGGGCACGGCACGCCGCTCGACTTTGCGGTCGGCAGCAAGTGTAGTCCCGGATGCCCGACTTCACTAGTAGAGTGCCGGCGAACGCCCAGACGTGACAAAAGTTTGCACCGGGGCCGTCAGAGCGACTCGCACCTCGCCCGCGCCCGTTCGAGGGCGGCGACCAGCGCCGCGACGTCCTCCGGGCCGGTGGCGAAGTGGGTGATGCAGGCGCGCAGCGCCGGCCCCGCCTCCCGCAGCCGGACGGTGCTGATCCAGGCCTCGCCGGAGCCGACGACGTCGGCGGCGACGGCGTCCAGGTAGGCGTCCGTCCCCTCTCCCCAACGCCCTCCGTCGCGGAAGCAGACGAGCGGCAGAGGGGTGTCGTTCACGACCTCCCAACCGGCGGCCCCGAGGAGCTCCCGCAGCAGCTCCCCCATCGCAGTCTGGTGCCGGATCGCCGCCTCGTACCCCTCCCAGCCGGCGACCGCCAGCGAAAGGAAGAGCTTGAGGCCGATGAAGCGGCGCGACCACTGCATGGAGTGCGCGTAGGGGTCCACCACCGGCAGGCCGGCGGCGTCGAGCGGCATGTAGCCGGTGGCGACGCGAAAGGTGCGTTCGAGGATCCCCGTCTGGCGGGTGAGGTAGAGGCCCGCCCCCATCGGCACCGACAGCCATTTGTGGGCGTCGAAGGTGATCGAGCTCGCCCGCTCGATCCCCTTGAGCAGCGGGCGGAGCTCCGGCACCAGCGCCGCCGCGCCCCCCCAGGCGGCGTCGACGTGCAGCCAGAGCCCCTCCTCCTCGGCGATCTCCGCCAGCGCTTCCAGCGGGTCGACGGCGCCGGAGCCGGTGGTGCCGGCGGTCGCCACCACCAGGAAGGGCGCATGCCCTTCCCGGCGGTCCTCGGCGAGGCGGGAGACCAGGTCCTCCGGGATCATCCGCTGGCCGGCGTCGATGCGGATCTCGCGCACCGCCTCGGTGCCGAGGCCGCAGAGGCGCGCCGCCTTGAGGAAGGAGTGATGGGCCTCGGCCGAGACGTAGAGCACCGGCTGGCTGCGCAGGGCGAGCAGGCCGCGGCGGCCGACCTCGGGGAAGGCGCGGGCGAGGGCCGTCAGCAGGGCGGTGTGGTTGGCCTCGGCGCCGCCCGAGGTGAAAGTGCCCTCGACGCGCTCGCGGTCGTAGCCGAAGCGCTCGCCCAGGGCGCGCACCAGATGCTGCTCGACCTCCGCCGCGAAGGGGCTGTGGCTCCAGGCCGCGAGCTGCGGGTTCCAGGCGGCGACGAGGGTGTCGGCCGCGATGCCCATGGTGGTGGGCGCCGGGTTGAAGAGCCCGAAGTAACGGGGATGAGGGGTCTGGACCTGGTGCCGCCAGAGCCCGTCGACGGCGAACGCCAGGGCCTCCAGGGGGTCGGAGGGCCGGACGAAGTCGAAGGGGGCCAGGAGCGCCCGCAGGCCCGCGGGATCGAGGACCGGCGCCACCCGCGCCCCCGCCACCCCCGTCGCATAGTCCTCGATGGCGGCGACGAGAAGCTCCCAGAGCTCGCGCCGCCCTCCCTCGTCCAGCTGCAGCATGGTCGTTCCTCTCGCCAGACGTCGCGCCTCCGATGAAGCATTCACAGGATATCTGAGATGCCTCCCGGATTCCCGGCGCGGATCGGCGGCGAGGATGGCGGCAGCGGACTGTAGCACCTAGCGGCCGGCCCCCTCGCGGTGGGCCGGCCGATCGATCAGCTGGGTCTGGCGGGTGAGATCAGTCGGGCGTGTTGCGGAGGACGGCCTTCAGGGCCTCGTACCTGGTGAGCTGATCGGGGGTAAGGATGGCCGAGAAGTCGGTGTCGAACTGCTGGAAGGCGGCCTCGATCAACTCGTAGTTGTCGTGCCGGGAGATGACGAGGGCGCCGATGGCGCAGGGGTCCGGGTTCGGATCTTTCAGCAGAGCCTGGATCTGCTGGGTGAGGCTCTGGTCGGCGGTGCGCAGCGGCTTGACGGTGTTGCGGGCGGTGGTGACGAGCGTGTTCAAGGTGGTGACTTCGGCGGCGGTCAGGTGGAGCGTGCGGACCAGGATGTTCGGATGGGCAACCAGGTAAGCGACCGCGGCGTGGTGATCGACATCGATGATCTCCTGCTGCGCCAGCACGGGCATGGCGAACAGGCCGATCAGGGCGGCGGCGGTCAGCATCTTCCTCTTCGAGCTCATGGGACGTCTCCTTTCTGGGCCAACTGCGTCTCGTCGGTGTCTCGCGTGGGGTCCTGCCTTTCCCATTGAACCCGCGGCCGGATGGATTCCTGCGGGTGCATTTTCGAATATCTCGCTCCGACCTCCCGCCAGAGTCGGCTAGAGTCGGCCGATGGCGGATGCGCGCCACGAGCGGCCGGAACGGCCGGCCGAGGCCTCTCTCCTCGACGCCCCGCACGGCGCCCCGGGGAGGTTCTGGAACCCGTGGAAGCCGATGACCGTCGGGCTCCTCGACGTCCTGCGCTGGAAGCTCAAGGGCAACCCTTACGGCCCCCGCCGGCCGCCCGAGGTGCCCCGCGTCGCCAACGACGGCTCCTACCTGGCGGCTGCCGGCGAGCCTCCCTCGGCGACCTGGGTGGGGCACGCGACCTTCGCCGTGCAGGAGGGCGACGCTGTCTTCCTCACCGATCCCCACTGGGGGCCTCGCGCCCTCCTCCCCTCACGCCTAACGCCTCCGGGCCTGCCGCTCTCGGCGGTGCCGCCGCACGCCTTCGCCGTCCTTTCGCACAACCACTACGACCACCTGGACGCCTGGACCGTCGCCCGCCTGCCCCCGACCGTCCAGTGGTTCGTCCCCCGCGGCCTGGCCCGCTGGTTCCGCCGCCGCCTGCCCCGGACCTCCCCGCCAGCGGTCGAGCTCGACTGGTGGCAGAGCGCCCGGCACGGCCGCTTCACCCTCACCTGTCTGCCGGCCCAGCACTGGTCGAACCGCCTGGAGGTGGGCAGGAACGCCACCCTCTGGTGCTCCTGGCTCGTCGACTCGGGCCGGCGCCGTTATTTCTTCGCCGGCGACACCGGTTATTTCGCGGGCTTTGCCGAGTTCGGCCGCCGCTTCGCGCCCATCGACGTCGCCATGCTGCCGATCGGCGCCTACGAGCCGCGCTGGTTCATGCGCTACCAGCACATGGACCCGCCCGAGGCCTACCAGGCCTTCCGTGACCTCGGCGCCCGCTTCCTCCTCCCCATGCACTGGGGGGTCTTCGACCTCACCGACGAGCCCGTCGACCTCGCCCCGCGGGACCTCGACCGGGTCCTCGCCAAGGAGAAAGCCGATGGGGATCGGGTGCGGATCCTGGCCGTGGGTGAACGGTGGAAAATTCCCACCTGACCTGAAATCTCCACTCGATCAGCGATTCAACGCGATCCCAACCCGGCGGTCTCCACCTTAGCGCGAGCGCCAGGAGGGGAGGCTCGCCCGGTGCTCCACCGATGGCCGAAAGGCCCGTCCCGAATGGTTTTTGCTCCGTCGCGCTGGCGAAAATCGAGGCGGCGGAGGCGCCTTCTTGTGCTACAGTTCGGGCCTCCTGAGGGCGCGAGCTCCCATCATCAGCCCGCTCCCGCGAAATGCTTTCCTTCGGAGGTGCGCTTGGCCGGAAAGCCGCTGTCCCGCGGTCCTCTCCTCACCGTATCCTCGCTTCATTTACGCTTATCCGAGATGAGGACCGCGACGCAGGCGCTGCCGCGGGAGCCACGCCGAGCCGAGCCGCGCGGGATCGCCGCCCGCGGCAACTCCCGCGCCGCGCGCGGCGCCGTGCAGCTCGAGCTCTTCGGCACCCGGCCCTCCCGCCTCCCCGTCCGCCAGCCGGCCCGGCCGGTGGCCCTGCCGGCGCCCATGGACCCCGAGGCCGTCCTCCTGCGCCGCCTCAACCGGCTGACCGGCGGCCGGCTGCGATCGCTCGCCCTGACCGACAATCGGCGCACCATCCTGAGCGTCCGGCCCGGCCGCGGCGAAGCCGCCCCGATAGCCTTGCGCATCCACCGCTCGTTCTCGGACGCCCCCGACGCCGTCCTGTCGGCGGTTGCCGCCTTCGTCGAGAGCAAGAAGGGCAGCGACCGGGCCCGGGAGGCGCTGTCGGTGATCCGCGAGCACTTCTCCCGTCACCGCCGGCCGCGGACGCCTAAGGCACAGCGGCCGGCCCTCCACCCGGAAGGCGTGACGTTCGACCTCCGGGAGCTGCGGGACGAGATCAATCGCCGCCACTTCGAGGGCAGGCTGGCGGTCGCCATCACCTGGGGGAAGGCGGGCGGCTCACCGGCCCACCGCTGCCGCGGCCGGCGCGCCCGCAGCACCACCGTCCAGCTCGGCAGCTACTCCTATGAGGACAAGCTGATCCGCGTCCACCGCCTCCTCGACCAGCCGCGGGTCCCGCGCTACGTGGTGGAGGCGGTCGTCTACCACGAGCTCCTCCACGCCGCCATCCCCCCGGAGATCCGGAACGGCCGCCGCCACGTCCACACGCCCGAGTTCCGTCGCCGCGAGCGCCTCTTCCGCGACCTCGACCGCGCCGAACGCTGGGTCGAACGGCACCTCCACGACCTCGTCCACGGCAAGCCACGAAAGTAAGCGACCGGCGTTGAGGTCGGGCGAGGACGGAGCGCAACTGCTTGACTCCGAACGGGGCCCGCAGGGCGAGTTTGAGCACCGCCCGCAGCCCGACCTCAACGCCGGTCGCTCGATCGCTAGGCCCTATACCTTGTACTTGAAAGCTGGGCCGAGCTTCCGGGCGATGCGGTCGCGGATCCAGTGGGGGTCCCACCACTCGACGGGGTTGACGGGCAGGCCCTGCAGCAGCATGGTGAAATGCAGGTGGTCGCCGCCCGCCAGACCGGTCTGGCCCGAGCGGCCGAGCTCCTGCCCCCGCTCGACCTTCTGCCCCTCCCGCACGCCGATAGCGGAGAGGTGGCCGTAGAGGCTCATCAGGCCGTAGCCGTGGTCGATGGCGACGGCGTTGCCGTAGATGCCGAAGAACCGCGCCATCACCACCACGCCGCTGTTCGAGGCGGGGACCGCGTCGCGCTGCACGGAGGCCATGTCGAACCCCAGGTGGGTCTGCTGGTCGACCTGCTTGCCCTGATACACGTAGGTGCGGCGCTGTGCGAAGGCTGCCGTGATCTTGGCGTTCGGCATCGGCAGGAAGGGCTGGCTCCAGAGGAATTCCGGAGCCGATTTCGCCCCCAGCTCCTTCAAAGACTCGGCGTTGCGCTTGCGCAGGTCGCCGTTGATGGCGAGGAAGCTCTTGAGCAGGTCGCCCTGGTCGCGGACCTCGGACTGCGCGAGGATCTCGGGAACCACCTTGTTGAGGAAGGCGTCAGTGAGCTGGATGACGTCGGTCTTGATCGGCTTGGGGAAGTACTGGTCGACGAAGGCGACGGCGGCCTCGTTGCCGACGTCGTCGACCGCCACCAACCGGACCTGCGAGGCGTCGCCGGTGTCCCAGGGCACGGCGTAGAAGGCGAAGCGCTGCTGCTTGTCGCCCCCCGGCAGGGGGAAGCCGGGGAACCACCACTCCCCCGAGCGCACGCCATCGCGGACCGCGCTTTCGCCGATCCGGTAGACGACCACCTCGCAGCCCCCCTGGGCGACGTAGTGCTGGGTCGAGACGACGCTCAACGAGGGCGGCGCCAGGCGGACCGGCAGCTGGACCTCGGCGACCACCGGCTCGGGTCGCCGCAGCCAGCTCCCCGCCCGCTCGGCGGTGGCGCGGACGGTCGCCTGGCCGGCGCGCAGACCCTTGACGCTGTCGCGGCCGACGTCGACGGTCAGGTCTTCGGGGTGGGCCGACTTCCAGAACTCCCAGGCCGGGTGGGACGCGAAGCTCTTCTCGCCGACCGCGGTGACGTCGCTGCCCTGCACCAGCTCGACCCTGACCCTCTCGACCCGGCCAGTGTCGCTCAGGTGCACCGTGATCGGCGTCTTCCTGCCGATGCCCTTGGCGCTCGGACGGAGAGACACCTCCGGCGCGGAGCCCAGCCAGAAAGTGGCGACGATTCCGAATCCCAGCACCAGGAGCGCCACGATCAGGACGGTGCGCACGAAACAACCGGCGGCGTTCTTCTCTCGAACCATTGGCTACCTCGCTCAAAAAGGCCCCCAAGAGGGGCGCAAAGCATACCCCAGTCGATGGCCTGCGACCGGACGGAAAACGAGCTAACGAGCGGCTTTTCGCCTCACTCGGTGGGAGCCGCAGGCGCCGGGCGCGGCAGGCCCTTCAGCACCTCGCGCTGAGCGGAGTAGCGGGAGCGGACGCCGTCGAGATCGGAGAGGGTGAGGGCGAGCTCGCTGGCGATCTGGCGGATCTCATTCTCTTCGCCGCTCGAGATCGAATCGTCCGCCGCCGCCACGGCGAAGAGGCAGTCGAGCAGCGTCAGGCACTGCTCGCGGCTGGCGATCTGCTTGAACTCGCGGGTGACGAGGAAGTTCTCGGTGCCGCCGAAGAGGCGGCTCTGGGCCTTGGCGATCTGGACGGCGAGGATCGCCTGCTCCTCGGGCAGGCCGGCGTGCTCGATGAGCAGGCGCTCCATCCGCCGCGTCTCGACCGCGCTGATGTCGAGGTCGGCATTGGCGACGCGGGCGAGGATGAAGGCGAAGGCCGCCACGTAGCGGGCCTCCGCGGCCGGCAGCGCGTCGAGCTCGCGAACGATCTTGCGCACCGTTTCGGTGTCGCCCGCCTCGCGCGAGATCTGGCGATTCTTGCCGCGCAGAAGGTCGAGAACCGACATGCCGGGATCGTAGCATGGGCCTCCGGACCGGTCCGAAACTGTCCACCCGGATGCTCTTTTTTACAAATTTTGCGAGTAGGGAATACGCACGCGCGAGCACCGGTTGGGCTGGATGCACCCGACGCTCCGAAGCCTCCGGTGAATGGAGGCATTGGTGTCTTCGCTTTAGCTCAACTCGGCCTGAACCGGAGGTGCAGTGAACGCCCCACGTCTCGTCCTCGCCGGCCCTCTCCTTGTCTGCTGCCTCTTTGCTCCCCCATTGCTGCACAGTCTCTCCGACGCTTCCGTCCCTCCCGCGCCGCCGGTTCTGCCGACTTCTATAGCGCTCCATCCTTCGCCAGCCCCCGCCCCGGAGCCTTTCGCCCCTGCCCGCTACGCCTTGGCGGCCCGAGCGCTACGCCAGGGAACTGTGCAAGCCGCGAGCCAGCTCCTGGACGAGCTGGCCGACGCCGATCCCGCCAACGCATCGAGCGCCCGCCTCGTCGCCGGGCTGTACGCCCATGCCGCCGGCCGTGAGAGCGAGGCGGAGGAGCGCCTCGCGGGTGCCGCGACGCCAGGCGGTCTGCTCGAGGACTGGCGTCTCTACGCGCTGGCGGAGAGCGCCCTCGCCCAGGGCCACTCGGATCTCGCCGAACGGTCGTTGGTCCGGCTGGCGGATACCTGCCCCGCCTCGCCGTTGCGACCGCGGGCGCTGGCCGCGGCGGCCGAGCTGGCGCGCCGCCGGGAGCGCCGGGAGCAGCCGCCGGTCCACCGGAAGAGCTCGCGGACGTCGACACGCCGGGCGGGCGGCCGCCGCTACCATTTCCACCTCGTCGGCGGCGGCCTCGACTGGGATCGCCTGCTGGCTGGCGGCGATGCTCCGCCGCGCACCCTCTCGCTCTTTGACCGCGATGCCCCGCCCGCGGACGTCCTTCCCGGGAACGGCTGGCGGATGGCGGAAGCCGGCGAGGCGACGGCCGCCCGCGACCTCTGGGAGCGCGGCTGGAACGCCTACCGCGCGGCCGACGACGGCGCCGCCGTGGGTTACTGGAGCGAGCTCCAGAGTCTCTACCCGGGGCGGTCCGACGCTCACCGCGGCCTCTACTGGCAGGCGCGGGCGCTGGAGCGGCTGGGCCAGACGGATCAGGCGCACGACGCTTACCGCCGGCTGGTCGCCCTCTCCGACACCGAGGACTTCTACGGCCGGCAGGCCCTCCTCCGGCTGGGCGCGAGCGCATCCGTAGCCTGGGCGCGGACGCGCGCTCCGCAGCCGTGGCGGATCGATCCCCAGGTGCGGCGGGCGAAGCTGCTGACCGACCTCGGCCTCGACGACCTCGCGGCCCGGGAGCTGGCCTTCGTCGCCAACACCCAGAGCGCGGCGATCTCTGCCGGAACGCCCGCGGCGAGCGGTACACGGGAGCGGGACCTCCTGGCGGTCAAGGCCCTGATCGTCGGCCGGCGCGGGCGCCGCGCCGAGAGCATCATCCTGCTGCGCGAGGCCTTCCCCGCCCTGGGAACCGCCTATCAGGCCAGCGTCCCGCAAGAGATCCTCTATGCCTACTATCCGTTGGACTTCGGCGACGCCATCCAATCCGCGGCTGCCGCCGCGCACCTGCCGGCCGCGCTCGTCGCCGGCATCATCCGGCAGGAGAGCGCCTTCGACCCCCGGGCCACCAGCCGGGTGGGGGCGCGCGGCCTGATGCAGCTCATGCCGGTGGCCGCCCGGGAGACCGCGCGGGACCTTGGCCTCGCCCTCCGGCCGGCGAGCCTCTACGACCCCGCGCTGTCGGTGCGGCTGGGGGCCGCCTACTTCAAGCAGGTCCTGGACTCCTTCGGCGGCGACGTCGAGCTGGCGCTCGCTGGCTACAACAGCGGTCCGAACCGCATCCGGCGGCTGTGGGCCGCGGCAGGCCCGGCCGCCCGCGTCGACGACTTCGTGGAGAACCTGGGGATCGCCGAGACCCGCGATTACGTCAAGCGCATCCTCGTCCTCGCCGACAGCTATCGCCAGCTCTATCCGGGGCTCGCCCTGGCGCCACCGCCGCCGCCGTTCGTTTCCCGGCCGGCTGGTGCATAATTCCGGCAGAGAGCCCGGAGAGGAAGGGGGAGATGGCACCCCCTGCGAGGAGGCAGGCAGAAATTTTGCACGAGACGGGGAACGGACCCCATACAAAGGAGACATGGATGAATCTATACGTAGGTAACCTCTCTTACCGACTCACCGAGGAGGAGCTCAAGGAGGCCTTCGAGGAGTTCGGACAGGTCGCCTCTTGCACCATCATCAAGGACAAGGTCACCGGTGAGTCCAAGGGGTTCGGCTTCCTCGAGATGCCGGAGCGCTCGGAGGCCGAGGCGGCCATCAACGGCCTCAACGGCCGCGACCTCAAGGGGCGCAAGCTGAACGTCAACGAAGCGCGCCCCCGCGAGGGCGGCGGCGGGGGACGCGGCGGCAGCGGTGGCGGCGGCGGGATGGGCCGGGGTCCGCGGGAGGGCGGCGGCGGCGGCGGCGGGCGCGGAAGATGGTGATCAGCGGCCGGCAGGCGCGGCGCCAGGTGCGCTAGCGGCTCTCGCGTCAGGCCACGGGCGGGAGATGACGCACGAGTTGACGCCGCCGATCCCCATCGAGAGCTTGCCGGCGAGTCCCGGCGGAGCGGCGACGGCGGCGTCGAAGACGAAGAGTTCGTGGAGCTTGGCGATTTCGGGGTTGAGCTCGCGGCGGGCGAGCGGAGTGGGGAAGAGGCGGCCGCGCGCGTAACCGAGATACTGGGCGGTGAGCTCCCAGCCACCGCCCGCCCCCATCCCATGACCGAAGGTGCCCTTACGGGCAGTGACCAGGACCGTCCCCGGCAGCAGACTCCGCAACGTCGCCACCTCCTGGTAGTCGCCGGGGGTGGCGGTGGCGTGCAGATCCCAGGAGCCGAGGGCCTGCGGCGGCACCCCCGAAGCCGCCAGGGCCTGGCGGATGGCGGCCGTCGGACCGTCGGTCGAGGGGGTGATGATGTGGTCGGCGTCGGCGCTGACGCCGACCGCCAGCGGCTCCATCCCCAGCGGCCGGAAACCGCGCGCCTGCATGCGCTCGAGATCGCCGACGATCCAGATCACGGAGCCGCCGGCGACGTGGGTGCCCCGCATCCCCGTCAGCGGCTTCGAGACTGCGGCGTCGGTCGAGATGACGCGGGCGTTGTAGAAGGCGCCGACGGTCAGGGGATGGGGCGGCGGATCGGTCGCCCCCACCACCACGGCGTCCGCTTCGCCGCGGTCGATGGCGTCCATGGCGAGCTTGAGCGCAACGCCGAAAGTCGAGCAGGCGGCGACCGGCGCGAAGGCGAGGCCGGTGATGCGGCCGAGCATGGAGACCTGCGACGCCGGCGTGTTGTGGATGTTCCACACCAGGTTGGCGGACACCGAGCGCCAGGGAGGCGTGGGCGCCCCCCAGCGCTTCTGGAGCTGGGCCTGGCGCCGCTGCTTCTCCTTGAGGACGGAGAGCTTGCCGCTGCCGACCTCGCCGACGACCGACAGCGACTCGATCTCCGCCAGCTCCGTTAGGTAGGCGTGGAGGGTGGTCGAACCCGCCGCCCAGTGCCGCCACCAGGCCCGCTCGGCCTCCTCTCTCGCGTCCTCCTCCGCGATCTCCGCCATCGTCTCGGGGTCGGGCGGCGGAGGGGGGTCGCCCGGCCCGCCGCGCGCATCCGCCCGATAAGCGGCGAGGGCGGGGTTTCGCTGACCCCAGAAGCGGTCCCAGCGCCGCTGCGCGCGGTCGAGGGCGAGGGCGTTGTCGGCGATCGTGGCGATGTTTCCGATGCCGCTGCCCAGGTAGACGTGGGCGCGGGTGCCCAGCCGCGTCAGCTCCTCCTCGATCCCCGGATTCTGGGACAGCGATTGGACGAAGGCGCCGACCGCGTAGAGAGTCGGCAGGTCCATCTTCTCCTCGAGCTGGCGGAAGCGGTTGGGGGGGAAGCGCCGGTCGATCCAGCCGCGGTAGGCGGCGAAATCGAACTCCGGGGCGCCGACTAAGAAGTTGTCCGGACCGAAGCCGTTGAAGGTGGTGAGCCAGCTCTGCGCCGAGTCCAGATTGGCGGCGAAGGCGTCGACGTCAGGCGAGCGGGGGGCGACGATCCCCCAACCGAAGACTCCCACTCTGCGCAGGCTCCGTACTCCTTTCCGGAGCCTGCGATCTTGTCACAAGGAGACGTGCGCTAGCGTCCGCCGCTCTCCAGGAGGTGGATGACGCCGTTGGTCGTCTCGAGGTCGAGGCGGCCGCCGCCGCCGTTGATGTCGCCGTCGAGCCGCCGCCGGTTCACCTTGCCGCGCACGGTGATCGGCAGGTCGGTCTCGACGCCGCCGTTGGTGGTGCTGGCATGGACCGAGGTCTGGATATCCTTCGGCAGCCGCACGGTGATGCCGCCGTTGGTGGTCGAGAACTTCATGACCGCCCCACGGGTGACCTCGGTGAGATGGACGTCGATGCCGCCGTTGGTGGTGTCGGCGGCCACCGAGCCCGCCACCCCGGAGGCTTTGATGCTGCCGTTGGTGGTCTCCAGGTTGATCTTGCCACGGATGCCGGCGATGACGATCTGGCCGTTGGTGGTCTCCAGGTGCGCGTCGCCGGCGGTGCCGCGGACCTCGATCCCCCCGTTGACCGTCTCCAGCGACAGCTTGACGCTCCGCGGCACTTCCAGCCGGTACTCGACGCCGGTGCTGCCGCTGTCGCCGGAGAGCCAGCTCCAGAAGCCGTCGTCGTGATGCGGGTAGCGGGTGACGATGCGGACCTCGCCGGGGTTCTGGGCGACCTCGACCTTGAGCGCCGCCATGAGCTTCCGGGCTCTGTCCTCGGTCCCCGCCTTGACCCGCTTCTCGGCCGTCACCCGCACCTCGTTGCGGTCCCAGGCCGTGACGGTGACGCCGCCGTTGACGTTGGAGAGCGACAGCGCCCCTCCGGCCGGCAGCGGGCAGGTCTGCTCGAAATGCTCCTTCAGGGTCGCCGCCGAAGCCGCCGCGGCATGCGCGGCGAGCCCGAGGGCGACGAGAGCGACGGCTTTCCAGGCATGATTTCGCATCCTTCTCCTCCTTGTCTCTGTCCCCACTACGACCGCGCCGTCGAAAAGGTTCCAGCCGAGGCCGCACCCCTCGCCGGGTCGGGCGCCATCCGTTGTAGCCTTGGGGGGTGGAGGCACGGGAAACCGCGGAACCGGGACGGCAGATCACCGACGACCTGGAGCTGTTGCTCGGGGTGATGCCGCCGCACCTCCAGCGGGCGCTCGCGGAACGGCCCGGCGGCGAGCCGCTGATCGAGGTGGTGCTCGACCTCGGGCGGCTGCCGGAGGCGCGCTTCCCCGACCGCGGGCAGGATCTCGCGGCCGAGCCGGTGAGCCGCGAGGACATCGCCTACGTCGTCGACCGCGTCGGCCGCTTCGGCAAGGACAACCGCGCCGGCATCGAGCGCACCCTCCACCGCATCTCCGCCATGCGCAACCGGGTGGGCGACGTCGTCGGCCTCACCTGCCGCGTCGGCCGCGCCGTCTTCGGCACCGTCGACATCTTGCGCGACGTCATCGAGGCCGGCCAATCGATCCTCCTCCTCGGCCGCCCGGGAGTGGGCAAGACGACGCTCCTCCGCGAGGCGGCGCGGGTGCTGGCGGACGAGCTCGGCAAGCGGGTGATCGTCGTCGACACCTCGAACGAGATCGCCGGCGACGGCGACATCCCCCACCCCGGCATCGGGCGCGCCCGCCGCATGCAGGTGCCCTCCCCCGACTTCCAGCACGCGGTGATGATCGAGGCGGTCGAAAACCACATGCCGCAGGTCATCGTCATCGACGAGATCGGCACCGCCGCCGAGGCGCTCGCCGCCCGCACCATCGCCGAGCGCGGCGTGCAGCTCATCGCCACCGCCCATGGGAACTCGCTCGAGAACCTGCTGCAGAACCCCACCCTCTCGGATCTCGTCGGCGGCATCCACGCGGTGACCCTCTCGGACGAGGAGGCGCGGCGGCGGGGGACCCAGAAGACCGTCCTCGAGCGGAAGGCCCCGCCTACCTTCGAGGTGGTGATCGAGATCCAGGACCAGGACCGGCTGGCCGTCCACCGCGAGGTGGCGGAGGTGGTCGACCGCTTCCTGCGCGACGTGCCGCTGCGGCCCGAGCTGCGGGTACGGACCGCCGGCGGGGTCGAGATCCAGCGGCCGGCGCCGGCGCGGCCCGCGGCCGATCGGCCTCCGGCCGGCATGGAGGAGGCTTCCGGGGCGCCGGCGCCCCGCCGGCCGCGCGGCAAGACGGTGCGCATCTTTCCCTACGCCGTCTCCCGCGCCAAGCTCGAGCGCGCCATCCGCAAGTTCCGGGTGCCGGCCTACATCGTCGAGGACCCCGACGACGCCGACCTGGTGCTGACCCTGAAGTCGCAGGAGCGGCGCCAGCCGCGCAAGCTCCGCGACGCTCAGGCCCGCGGCGCGCCGCTGCACGTGGTGAAGAGCAACACGGTCACCCAGATGGAGAACTTCCTGCGCGCCGCTTTCGCCGTCGGCGACTACCTGGCGGGCGACGAGGCCGCCCTGCGCGAGGTGGAGGACGCCATCGACGAGGTCCTCGACCAGGGGCATCCGGTCGAGCTCTCGCCGCAGAGCAACTACCTGCGGCGGCTGCAGCACCAGATCATCGACCAGCAGGGCCTGGTCTCGGAGAGCAAGGGGGACGAGCCCTACCGGCGGGTGGTCATCTACCCCGGCTAGAGCCCCGGCCTTGCATGGCTCATGGGTTGCATTGTCTGGGACGGAGACGGTGCCTAAGCACCCTGGAGGACCCATGAACCGAGTCTCGACCCTGGCGCTCGCGTTGATCCTGCTGCCCCTGGCGGCCGGCGCGGCCGGCCAACCCGCCGCGGCGCCGCCGCCACCGGCCGGACCTTCGCCGAAGTCGGTCGGCGACCAGCAGGTCCTCCTCGACCGTGCCGGCTTCTCGCCGGGGGCGATCGACGGCAAGGGGGGCGGCAACACCCGCAAGGCGCTCGCCGCCTTCCAGGCCGCGCACGCCCTGCCGGCGACCAGCGCCGTCGACCCCACGACCTGGCAGAACCTCCTAGCCGCCGGCGGCAACACGACCGTCGTCCCCTATACGATCGCCCCCGAGGACGTGGCCGGGCCGTTCGTTCCCCGCATTCCCCACGACATGGAGGAGATGGCCGAGCTCCCGGCGCTCTCCTACACTTCTCCGCTGGAGCTCCTGAGCGAGAAGTTCCACTGCCTGCCCGAGATCCTGCAGGCGCTCAACCCCAGCGCCGCCTTCACCGCCGCCGGGGAGGTCATCCGGGTGCCCAACGTGCCGGTGGTGCCGGTGGTGGTCGACCCCAAGGTCGCCGCGGCGGCGCCGAAGACCGTCAAGCCAGACGTGCGGATCGTCGTCTCCAAGTCGCAGTCGACTCTCACCGTCGAGCACGGCGACGACATCGTCTTCTTCGCGCCTGTCACCGCCGGCAGCGAGCACGACCCTCTGCCTTTGGGCGAGTGGAAGATCAAGGGGGTCTCCCGCATGCCGGTCTTCCACTACAACCCAAGTCTCTTCTGGGACGCCAAGGAGAGCGACGTCAAGGCCACCATCCCCGCCGGCCCCAACAATCCCGTGGGCGTCGTCTGGATGGACCTGAGCAAGGACCACTACGGGATCCACGGCACGCCCGAGCCGTCGCACGTCGGCCATACCCACTCGCACGGCTGCGTGCGGATGACCAACTGGGACGCCCAGATCGTCGCCGGCCTGGTCAAGCCGGGGACCCCGGTACTCTTCGAGCCGTGAGCGACCCGCGCGAGCGCAAGGGCCGGCCGATCCTGCTGCCGGCCCTGGGCGGCTTCGTCGTCGGCGCCGCGACCGTGCTCTTCATCGTCTGGATCTACGGCGGCGGCCGCCTGCAGACTTCCGGCCCCGTTCCACCGCCGCCGCCGGCTATAGCTCCAAGCTCTCCACCGAATCCAACGGCTCCCGCAGCTCCGCCGACCGCCGGGCTCCCGCCTGCCGCGCCGCCGCCGGCCGCCATAAATGGATCGCCTGCCGCGCAGCAACTCCCGCCGGCGACGGCGCCGATCTCCGCTCCGAGCCCGGTGGGAGGAGCGGGAGCGGGGCCGCCGTCACCGGCGGCGGCGACCGCGGACCTGCTGCGGCGCAACCTCCTGCTGCCGGTCCAGGGAGTGCGCCGCGAGGATCTCCGCGACACCTTCACCGAGGCCCGGTCCATCGGGCGGAGCCACGACGCCATCGACATCCTGGCGCCACGCAACTCGCCGGTCCTCGCCGTCGAGGCGGGCCGCGTCGCCAAGCTCTTCTGGAGCCAGCGCGGCGGCTGGACCGTCTACCAGTTCGATCCCACCAACACCTACGACTACTACTACGCCCATCTGGAGCGCTACGCGGCGGGTCTCAAGGAAGGCGACGCCGTCGGCCGCGGGCAGGTCATCGGCTACGTGGGGACCTCCGGCAACGCCCCGCCGGACACTCCCCACCTGCACTTCGCGATCGAGGTGCTGACCGCCGACAAGCACTGGTGGCAAGGAACGGCCATCGACCCCTATCCCATCCTCCGCAACGCCGCGGGCGCCGCGACGCCGACGAGGTAGCCCGGAGCTTCGCGCCTTCGGAGGGCGAGGGCCTAGGGGTGCCCTTCGCCGTACTTCTTCTCCCCCGCCTCGACGCGGAGGGCGAGCTTGTTCTCCTTGGGGGGCAGCGGGCAGGTGGCGAAGGCGGTGAAGGCGCAGGGAGGGTTGTAGGCGCGGTTGAAGTCGATCATCACCCGGCCGTCCTTGGGCGCATCGGTCTCCAGGAAGCGGCCGGCGCCATAGGTCTCGTGGCCGTTGGTCGCGTCGCCGAAGACGAAGGAGAGGTCGCCCTGTTTGGGGTCCTGGAAAGCGTCCAGGCGATAGGTCCTGCCGTCCTTCTCGAATACCACGGCGCCCGCCGAGGGCGATTCGGTCACCTGTCCGAGGACGTTCGGGACTGCCACCTTCTTGGGGGGTTGGTAGGGCTCGAAACGGGCCTCGACGCGCCAAGTCTCGGAGACCGGGAAAGTGTCGACGTCATGGAAGGCGGCGAGCGCCGGGCTCTGGGTGTCCTTGACGCGGATGCCCACGCGGTCGCCCCGCTGGATGACGAAGAAGCGGAGCGATCCGAGGGCGAGGACCGTGGGCTTGCCGGCGGCGTCCGCGGCCAGGACGGCGGAGGTGACGGGCTTGCCGTCCGCCGTGACGGCGACTCCGGGAGCGACCTGGACCGACACCTCCTTGCCATGCAGCACGAGGGTGCCCGCCAGCTCCGGCGCCTTTCCCGCCGGGAAGATCACCCGGTTCGCGACCCCGCTGCCGAAGCGGTTCTCGCCCTCCTGGAGCCAGAAGAGTCCCACCAGGGTAAGCCAGCCGTCCTGATTCTTGAGGTCGGCGATCCGCTCCCGGTGCCAGGCCGCGATCGACTCGCGATAGGCGGCGGTGTCGGCCCCCGCCGGAGCGGCCGCCGCCGCCGGCAACCCGGGGCCAATGGCGGCGAACAGAAGGACGAAAGCGAGGAGGGCACGGGAGAAGAGGCGGAAGCGCTGGCTCATGCGGTCAGCATAGCGCAAGCTGTAACCTCGGAGGGCGCCCCGCGTAGTAGCGTTGGACGGCACCACGGCACGGCCGGCGGCGGCTGTTCTACAGGAGGAAGCGTATGCTGCGGATCCGCGATCTCGTGAAGGTCTACCCCGGGCCGGTGACGGCCCTCCAGGGCATTCAGCTCGACGTGCCGCCCGGGATGTTCGGCCTGCTGGGGCCCAACGGCGCCGGCAAGACGACCCTCATGCGCATCCTCGCCGGGCTCCTCGAGCCGACCTCGGGCCAGGTCACCCTGGACGGCGTCGACATCACGGCCGACCCCCGCGAGGTGCGCCGCCGGCTGGGCTACCTGCCGCAGGAGTTCGGCTTCTATCCCCACCTGACGGGCGTCAAGATGCTCTCCTTCCTCCTGCGGTTGAAGGGGGTCGACGCACCGGGCGGGCGCGAGCGCCTGGCCCGCGAGCTCCTCGAACGGGTGAACCTGGGCGCCGCCGCCGACCGCAAGGTCAAGGGCTACTCGGGCGGCATGCGCCAGCGCCTCGGCATCGCCCAGGCGATCGCCGGCGATCCCCGCCTCATCATCGTCGATGAGCCGACCGCCGGCCTCGATCCCGAGGAGCGGCTGCGCTTCTACCGCCTGCTCGCCGAGCTGGCGGCGGACCGCATCGTCGTGCTGTCGACCCACATCGTCGAGGACGTGGCGGTCCTCTGCCCGCGCTTCGCGGTGATCCGCCAGGGTCGCCTGGTGGCGCAGACCTCGCCGGGTGCCGCCCGCACCGCCATCGCCGGCCGCATCTTCGAGGGCCGCGTCGACCCCGGCGAACTGGACGCGCTGCGCGAACGCCAGCGGGTGACCCAGGCGATCCTCGTCGAGGGCCGAAACCGGGTGCGGATCCTCGTGCCGGCGGGCGAGCCGCCGGCCGGCTTCGAGCCGGTGCCCGCCACCCTCGAGGACGCCTACCTGCTGCTCATGCAGGACCCGTCCGAGGCGGCGGCGCCGCCGCAGTTCCCGCCGCCCCTGGCTCCGATCGCGCCGATGACTCCGACATCGCCGGGTGCCCAGGCCGGCGGCGCGCCATGAGCGTCTCCTCCGCCGCGGAGGCGCCGCTCGCCGCCAGCTCCCGCCACGCCGGCCGTGCCGACCGCTTCCGCGCCGTCCTCCGCCTCGAGCTCGCGCACACCTGGAAGCGGCCGCTCCTCTGGATGCTGGTGCTGCTCCTCGCCCTCTTCGTCTGGGGCCTGGCGAGCGGCGACGTCTCGATCTCCTCCGGCGACGCCTCGGTGGGGGGCAAGAAGGCCTGGCTGACCTCCGAGTTCAGCGTCGCCTTCCAGATGGTCATGCTGGTGTCGATCCTCTACTCGTTCTTCCTCTCGATCGCCGCCGGCATGGCGATCCTGGAGGACGACGAGCGGCGGATCGGCGAGGTCCTGCACGCCACCCCGCT
>DATNKQ010000595.1:0-2387 GCA_035603315.1 Thermoanaerobaculia bacterium | reverse complement strand
TCAAGCGCTCGCCGACCTCCTCGCCGCGCCGCGCCAGCTGGTCCAGACGCCCCACCAGCGCCTGCAGCCGCTCGCCCTGACGCTCCCGCTCGCCAGCCAGCGACTGGTAGTCGGCGCCGCCCAGATAGCCGCGCGCCACCTTCGGCGCCAGCGCGGCGGCGAAAGCGAGGAAGAGGACGTAGGCGAGGGCGAGCAGGCACCAGGCCGTCAGCTCGACCCGCCCCATGAAGAGATAGCGGACGCGGCCGCGGATGTCGGCGGGATGGATCTGGACCTCCAGCCCCCTGCCTCGCCGCCGCGCCAGGGGCGCCGCGAGCGCGCCGGCCGTCTTCCTCATGCCGCGCTCATCTGGCGGCGAGCTCCGGCCGGGAGAGCGGGCTGACGCGGTCGAGCGCCTCCTCGCCGGCGTGGCGGCGGACGGCGGCCTCCAGCTCCCGCTGCACCGCCGGCCCGCCGGCCACCACGTTGCCGGAGCGGAAGAAGCGCTGGCCGCCGTCGAGGTCGGTCACCCGCCCGCCCGCCTCGCGCACGAGGAGCACGCCGGCGCCGATGTCCCAGGGCGAGAGGCGGAACTCGAAGAAGCCGTCATAGACGCCGGCCGCGGTGTAAGCGAGGTCGAGCGCCGCGGCGCCGCAACGGCGGACGGCTTTCGCCTGCAGGAAGACGTCGCGGAAGACGGCGAGGTAGAGGTCGATGGTGGCATGGGCGCGGAACGGGTAGCCGGTGGCGAGGAAGGCCCCCGAGAGCCCCGGCTGCCGCGAGGTCTCCATGCGAGCTCCATTCCAGAAGGCGCCGCCGCCGGCGGTGCCGGCGAAGAGGTTCGCTCCCGCGGGGTCGTTCACCACTCCGGCGAGGACCTCCCCGCCCCGCCGGCAGGCGATCGACACGCAGTAGACGGGCAGCCCCTGGAGGAAGTTGGTGGTGCCGTCGAGGGGATCGATCAACCACTCGTAGTCGCCGTCGCCCCCTGTCGCTCCGGCCCCGCCGCCATCGCCGCCGCTCGCCCCACTCTCCTCGGCGAGGATGCGGTGGCCGGGGTGGCGGCGCCGGATCTCGGCGACGATCGCCGCCTCGCTCTCGCGGTCGGCGCGGGTGACGAAGTCGTTCTCCCCCTTGCACCGCACGTCGAGCGCGGCGCTGCGGAAATAGCGAGTGACGATCTCCGCCCCCAGGCGGGAGGCGGCGACGGCGGTGTCCAGGAGCTCGGTGTGCATGGGCCCATTATGACAGCCGGCCCTTCTTCGGCACGGGCGGCTCAGGGCCGCGCCGCCGGCATGGCCGCGCCGCCGTAGTAGGCAGCGATCGCCGACTCGGCCCGGCGGCCCAGGAAGCGGAAGTCGGCCTGGCGGGCCCTTCCGCCCGGGCGCTGGTGGCGATCCGGCCGATCTTCGCCGCCGCTGAAGGCCTTCCAGACGAAGGTCCCGGCCAGCCAGGAGGGGCGGCCGAGGGCGTGGAAGAGCGCCGCGTACGACGCCTCCTGGTCCTCCTCGGAGTAGTCGCCGCCCTCCTCGCTCGGCGCCGTCCAGGCAGCCTTGCGAGCGGCGAAACCGACCTCGGTGAGGAGGACGGGACGGCCTTCCCGCCGCGCCGCCGCCGCCAGCTTCTTGACCACCGCGGCCGCCCCCCGATCGAGGTCGCGGGGTGAGGCCGCGGGCGAGGCCGAGAGCGGGTAGTAGGCGTCGACGCCCACCAGGTCGAGGCGGTCCCAGAAGCGCACCCGGTCGAGGTCCTCGCCCCAATTCGCGGAGTAGGTCAGGGCGTCGGGGAAGAAGAGCCGCACGGCGGCGATCAGGTCGCGCCACTCGGCGAGGCGGCCGACGGTCTTCGACAGCTCGCAGCCGAGGCTGAAGACGTCGCTCTCCGCCCAGGCGGCGACGAAGGCGTGGTGGAGGACGAAGCGCCGGTAGCTCGCCCACCAGAGCGCCCAGTCGGCCTCGTTCTTCATCGCGATCTCCCCCGGCCAGCTCCCCCCGCCCACCCACACGTGCGGTTTGTACAACACCCGCAGGCCCCGGGCGTGGGCGGCCCGGGCGGCATGGACGACGCCGACGTCGGTCTCGCTGGCGGGTCCGCGGTTCAGGTAGCGCAGCCGCGGCTGGTCGGCCGCCGGCTGGAAGGCGAACGGCATCAGCGAGACGGCGTCCGCGCCCAGCCGCGAGAGGCGCGCCAGGCGCTCGCCGAGGCCGGGCGCGTGATAGCCGTCCTCGACGCTGTTGCGCATGGCGAGCGAGACGCCGCGGAAGAAGGGTGGAGGCGCCACCGCTCCACGGACCTTCGGCGCAACGGGAGGAGAGGGCAGATGGGCGAGCGCCGCGAGTGCCGCCGTGACGGCGGCCCCTGGCAGAGGCGCCGAGAGCTTTGCGGCCAGGGTGTCGCCGGGGAGGCGG
>DATNKQ010000594.1:0-9431 GCA_035603315.1 Thermoanaerobaculia bacterium | reverse complement strand
TGTCGCTCATGTCCGCCTCGTTGAAGGAGGGGGTGCGCGGCGCGCGCACGTTGGCGAAGAGCGACTGGTGGCGGGGGGCCGGGATGGCCGGCTTGTGCGGTGCGTAGGGTGCTGCGTAGAGGAAGAACGGCTGCGAGCGGGCCTGAGAGTCCCGGAGGAAGCGGTTCGAACGGGCGCGCAGGACATCGGTCAGGTAATCCGTCGTCGCCGAGCCGAACATCGCCAGCACGCCTTGCTCGTTCAGTTCGTAGTTGAACTCGGAGTAGGCGTTGTCGTTGGCAGGCACGTGCCACTCGTTCCATCCCGGCGGGACGTAGGTGGGATCTGCGGCGTCGGGATAGCCGTTCAGGTACTTACCCGCCATCGCCGTGCGGTAGCCGGCGGCCTGGAGGGCAGCGGCGACGGTCACCGGTTCGTAGCCCATGTCGCGGAACTTCTGGAAGCCGCCGTCCGGCGGGTAGTCAGTGTAGATCTGGTGGTTGTGGGGGTACTGGCCGAGGAGCAGGCTGGCGCGCGACGGGCAGCAGAGCGACAGCGGCACGAAGAAGTGCGAGAACGTCGTCCCCTGGTCGGCCAGCAGGGCCTTGACCCGCGGCATGTAGTCGAGGCTGTGGAGCTGGAGGTCGAGGTCGTCGGTGAGGATGAGGAGGATGTTGGGCCGCGAGGATGCCGCGCCGGGCTGCAGGTCGCGGTCCCCCGCGCCTCCGGTACCGCTGGCGCCGCGCAGGCCGTGGACGCCGCCCACCGCCGCCAGGCCCAGGAAGGCCACCGCCGGAACAAACCGCCAACCGCGAGCTCGCTGCGCCATGGGTTCCTCCTTCTGACCGCTCTTCATTGTACGTCGGAGCGCCGAAGGAGGTCGACGTCAGCGGAAGATCAGCTCTTTCAACGGCACCGGCATGAAGGAGAGGGCGAAGAGGAGGAGGGCGACGAGCGCCAGCCGCCGGCGGCGGGGGTCGAGCGGCGTTGACTCGTCGGCCACCGGCGGATGCTTCAAGCCCATCGCCAGCACGATGACGCACCACAGCCACCACCCCGGCCAGAGGAGGCCGGCGGCGGCCAACAGGATCCACAGCGGCCAGGCCAGCCGCCGCTGTCGGCTGCCGATGGCGGCGTAGAGGATGTGTCCGCCGTCGAGCTGTGCCAGCGGCAGCAGGTTGAGGGCGGTCGCCAGGAGGCCGAACCAGGCGGCGATGGCGAAGGGATGGAGGTCGAGGAGGACCCCTTTCGGCAGCCTGCCATGGAACATCAGGGTCGCCAGCTGCAGGGCGAGGCAGCGGCCGGGGGCGAGGATGAGCTGGGTGCCGGCGGTGGACGCCGGGGGGATCGTCCCCGGGCGCGATCGCGCCACTCCGTAGAGCAGGAAGGGGAGGAGCGCCACGAAGCCGGCGATGGGGCCGGCGATGCCGATGTCGAAGAGCTCCCGCTTGTTGCGGATCGGGGTCCGGATCCGGATGAAGGCGCCCAGGGTACCGAGCATCGCCGGCAGCGGCAGGAAGTAGGGGAGAGTGGCGATGACCCCGTAGCGGCGGCAGACCACGTAGTGCCCCATCTCGTGCGCCAGGAGGATGACGAGGAGCGGCAGCGACAGCCGCAGGCCGAGCCCGAGGAGGGCCGGGTCGTGCCAGACGCGCGAGACGACGGCCGGCGTCAGCCAGGGGTCGAGGTCGGTCGTCAGGTCGGTGCGGGTGAGGATCACCAGCACGGCGCCCGCCGTCGTGGTGCAGAAGAAGGTGATCGCCAGCAGAACGAGCGCCAGCAGGTAGCGGGGTCGCGTCGGCGGCGCCGGCGAAATGGATGGAGTGGGCGGGACGGCCGCCGGGGGCTCGACGGCGGAGGTCAGATGTTCTTGAGGTCCTTGCCGGGTTTGAAGCGGACGGTCTTGCCGGGGGTGATGGCGACCTCGACGCCGGTCTTCGGGTTGCGCCCCACGCCCTTCTTGCGGTCCCGGACCTGGAAGACGCCGAACCCCCGGAGCTCGATGCGCTTGCCGTTGCAGAGCGCGTTCTTCATCGCCTCGATGATGGTGTCGACCGCTTGCGCGGCCTTGACCCGAGGCACTTCCGTGAGCTCCGCGACGCGGTCAACGATATCCGACTTGATCATCTGGGCTCCGATGGAACGGCGCGAGTGTAGCAACGGCTCCGGAGAGGTGTCAACAAAACGTGACGAGGCTCAGAGCGCCGTACCAGTCTTTTTTTTGTACAAGATGCAGCGTTCGAAGGCGGCCACGGCGGCGTCCGCCAGCCGCTTCAGCTCCTCCAGGTGGAGGCCGCCGGAACCGCCCTCGGCACGGTCGGCGTAGATGAAGGCGACGAGGCGATCCTTGATGCGGACCGGCAGGAGGACGCAGTCGCGCGGCAGCTCGCCGCCCCAGGCGCGGGCGAGCTCGCGATGGGCCGGCATGGGCGCCAGGGGACCGAGATGGAAGCCGCTCCCTTGCCGCAGGTTGAGGAAGAGCGAGGGTTGGTCGAAGCGGACGGCGAAACGCGCGAAGGCCTCGGGGTCGACGCCCTCGCCGGCCGCCATCCAGCCGGATACCTTCTCGCGGCCGGCCTGGAAGAGCGCCGCCCGGCGGTAGGAGCGGACGAGGAAGGCGAGGAGGATGCGGCCGACCTCCTCGCGGTCGTGGACGGCTTCGAACGCCTGCATCACCTCGTCGAGGGAGGCCGGGTTCGAAGGCCCGATGGCGGCCCGCTCCTCCGGCGTCAAGGCGATCGAGCGCACCGGCGGCGGCGGAGCGGGGCGCGGCTTTGGAGTCAAGGGAATGAGCGGCGCGGGAGGCGGCGGTTCCACGGCGGCAACCGCGCGGGCGGCTGCCGGTGGCGGTAGCGGCGCGCTGATCCGCTGCGGCGTGGGGGGCGAGGCCGGCTCGGGGAGGGGGGACGGCGTGAAGCTGCGGGGGCGGACGAAGGGGTCGGTCTCGACCGCTCCCCCGGCGCCGGCCGCCGCCAGGCTCTCCTGGGCCCGCGGCTCGCGGGCCCAGAGGTAGCGCGAGCGGTTGAGCCGGTCGAGCAGGTTGGTGAATCGCGACGGGCACTCTTCGTCGTAGTACTTCTCGAGCGCCTCGAAGATGCGGATCTCGGCGCCGATGTGCACCTTGACCCGCTTGCCGGTGGCGAAGGCGATCTCGTCCTGGCAGGCGAGGTTGCGGGCGTCGAGCATCGCCACGTCGAGCCGGCCGCCGAGGGCGCGGAAGGGAATGGCGCGGCAGCGGCGGGCGAGCTTGGCCGACAGCAGGTCGCGGACCTCCTCGGGAATGCCGTGGAGGTCGTCGACGCCGGCCGCCGGCACGCCGAGCTGCTCGGCGAGGCCTTTCAGCAACAGGTCCTCGGAGAGCGCGTCCATCTCCAGCAGGCAGGTGCCGAGCCGGCCGCCGACGACGTTTTGGTTCTTGAGCGCGCGGGTCAGCTGCTGGACGTTGATCCAGCCTCTCGCCACGAGCAGTTGCCCCAGCTTGCTCATCGTCGACAGCTTTTCGGACGTTCTCTTCTAACTTCTTGTCGTTACGTTAGTTAACCGTTGGAGCGCCATTATAGGTGGCGCTCTATAGCTTGTAAAGCGTCCTTCGCGGCTGGTATTCTGAGCATTGTGAAATGGGCGATTCCATCCCTGCTCCTCCTCCTGTCGGCCATACCCTCGGCTGCGCGGGCCGCCGCTCCGCCACGGCCCGCGGGCGAGGCGCCGGCCGCCGACCGCGCCGCCTTCCAGTTCACCTACGCGAAGATGCTCGCCGCGGAGGGCTCCTTCGAGGAGGCCCTGGCGGCCTTCGACGAGGCCGCCCGGCTGGCCCCCGGCGATCCCTACGTGCGGATCGAAAAGGCCGAGCTGCTGGCCCGTCTCGGCCAGGGCGCCCGCTCGCCGCGCGCGCGCGCCGACTACCTGGCGCGGGCCGGCGAGGAGGCGAAGAAGGCGCGCGATCTCGCCGCCCTCTCCGATCATCCCGACCACTCCGACCATCTCGTTCCCGGGGTTTCCACCAGCTCCGCCTACACCGACGTCCTGCGGGGAGTGGGGGAGGTCTACCTCGAGCTCGCGCAGCAGACCCCCGCCGCCATGGCGACCGCCCAGGAGTCCTTCGAGGCGCTGCGGCAGCGCGATCCCTCCGATCTCCAGGCCATGGTCACCCTGGGGCGCATCTACCTCGACAAGGGGGAGCCCGCCAAGGCGGCCGAGGTCTTCCGCCAGCTCATCACCTACATCCCCAACAACCCGATGGCCTCCTCGCTCCTCGTCGAGTCGCTGCTCAAGGCGGACCGCAAGGAGGAGGCCGAGGGGGTGCTCAAGGAGATGCTGGAGCAGGAGCCCGGCTCGCTGGAGACGCGGCTGACACTCGCCGAGGTGCAGGGGCAGCGGGGCAACCACCGGGCAGCGCTCGACACCTTGTTGGCCGCTCCCGAGGCGGTGCGTTCCGATCCCCAGCTTCGCCGCCAGCTCGCCTCCGCCCTCTACCTCACCGGCGACCTCGACTCCGCCCTGGCGACCGCCGACTCGCTCCTGCAGGCGCAGCCCGACAACCAATACCTGGCGCTGCTCAAGGGGCTCATCCTCACCGCCGAGGGGCGCAACGAGGAGGCCCTCCAGCTGCTAAGTAAGCTGCGGGAGGCCGAGCCCCAGGACCTGGTGCTCGCCGCCACCGTGGCGCGCGTGCTGCGGCGCGAGGGGCGCAAGGACGAGGCGGCGAAGCTGCTCGGCGACCTCGCCCAGAGCCTCGCCCGCGAGGGCAAGGAGAAGGAATCGCGCGAGGCACGGTTCGAGCTCGCCCAGCTCTACTTCACGACCGAGGACTGGCAGCGGGTGGCCGACGTCCTGGCGCCGCTCCTCGCGTCGACCGATCCGGCGATTCGCACCGAGGCTCTGCTGCTGCAGGCCGACGCCCTGGTCTCGCTCAAGCGCTACGACCAAGCCCTGGAGCTGCTAGGGCCGGCCGCCGCCGGCTCCCCGCTGGTGGCCGGCAAGGAGGCCGAGGTGCTGTACCGCGCCGGCAAGGAGCGGCAGGCTCGCCGGCAGCTCGCCAAGCTCGCCCGCGCCGAGGACCCGCAGGCGGTGCTCGCCGCTGTCCAGGCCTACCAGCGGCTCGAGCAGTACAGCGAGTCGATCCCCCTCTTGAAGGGGCTCTTGACGACCCGCCCGAAGCTGGCGCCCGCCGGCTTCCTCCTGGGCGCCGCCTACGAGCGGACCGGCCAGCGCGAGCAGGCGGTGGCGGCCTTTCGCCAGGTGCTGAAGATCGATCCCGACTTCCATTCCGCTCTCAACTACCTGGGCTACATGTGGGCGGAGAAGGGCGAGAACCTGAACGAGGCGCTGTCGCTGGTGAAGCGGGCAGTGGCCCTGGACCCCGACAACGGCGCCTACGTCGACTCGCTGGGCTGGACGCACTTCCGGCTCGGCCAGTACGACCGCGCCCGCGATTTCCTCGAGCGGGCGACCCGCCTGGTGCCGGAGGACGCCACCGTCCACGAGCACCTGGGCGACGTCTACCTGGCCCTCGGCCAGACCGCCAAGGCGCGCGAGATGTACGAGCGCGCCCTGCAGCTGGGCGATCCCAACCCCGAGCATCTGCGGCGCAAGCTGAACGGTCTCCCCGAGGCCACCCCCCGGCGCTAGGCGCCCGACCAGGACCGTGAGCGCCATCCCTCTTCCGGCGTACGCCGGTCCCGGTGCGCGCGGCGGCGCGCCAGGGCAGCGGACAGCCCTCGCCCCCGCGCTCTTCTTCCTTCTTTTCTTCCTTGTCCTGGGCTGTTCCATGCGGCCTTCCCCCCATCCCCTGCCCGGCGGCGGGGTGGAGGTCTGGAAGCTCCCGCCGGCGGCGTTCGGCTCGCAGTGGCTCTACCGCGTCGGCTACTCTGGCCCCGAGGGCGAGGGGAGCTTCCGGCTCACCCTCCGCCTGTCCGGTCCGGAGCGCTACCAGGTGATGGCCGTCGATCCCCTCGGGCGCGCCCTGTGGAGCCTCGACGTGCGCGGCGACAAGGGGCTCTGGCTCGACCATCGCGACCACGCCTTCTGCGAGTTCGAGGGCAGCTTCGACGTCTCCGGGGTGCCGCTCGCCCCCTTCCCGCTCCTCTCGCTCCCCGCGCTCCTCCTCGGGCGCCTGCCGGCCGAGCCGGCGGCGCCGCCTCAACGCAAGGGCCGCGACCTCTCTTTCCACGACGCCCGAGATCGCCGCTGGTCGGCGTCCCTCGACGCCGGCGGCGAGGTGCAGAGCTGGACCCTCTGGGACGGCGCGGCGCCGGCGGTCTTCTGGGTGCGGCGCGAGGGCTGGGCGATCCTCTCGGACCGCGGCCAGGGGGTGCAGGTGCGCTGGAAGGAAGTGGTGCGCGAGACCCTGGCGAAAGATCCCGAGCCGCTCGCCGTCCCCTCGGGATTCCACGAGGAGGACTGCCGCGAGCCGGCGGAGCAGGAGTGACGGCGATTTGACAGCCCCGGCGGGCGTCTCTAGCATAATGCGGCTCGCGTGGGGGCCGGCTAAGGTTATAATGCGCTGGTTGATGCCGGCGCGAATATAGCGCGGCCATTGGCCAGGAGGGGGTGGACCTGGGAATGCCGCGGCGATCTCGGGCGGTTGCCTGCAGGGCAGTCGTCCGCGTCGCGTAGGACGAGGGCGCCGCTTGCTGCCGCGTGCCGCAGTTCGACTAGCTTGGGGATGACGGAGAGGACGCGAAATGGAGATCTCAGAGGTCAAGGTCTTTCCGATCAACGAGGAAAAGCTCAAGGCTTTCGTGTCGATCGTCTTCGATCAGTGCTTCATGGTGAACGACATCAAGATCATCCAGGGGAGAGAGGGCCTCTTCATCAGCATGCCGAGCCGCAAGAAGAAGAACGGCGAGTTCAAGGACGTCGCCCACCCGTTGAACAACGAGACGCGGCGCATGATCGAGGGCAAGGTCCTGGCCGAGTACGAGCGGGTGCTGGCGGAGCGGCCGGCGACGGGCGAGACGGCCGCCGCGGCGGTGGCGGTGTCGGAGAGCGGCAGAGAGCGGCGCGACCTGGAGCACTTCCCGGCGGCGGCGGCGCCTCTTGTGCCGGCCGCGGGGAACGCGCCAGAGAAGACCCTGGAGGAGATCGAGGAGATGCACCTCCGGGACTCCTTCTGGACCGTGACCTAAGAGCCCCGGAAAGCGGCTTCGAGGTGGCCCCGCGGAGCGAACGGCCGGGGCGGAGGCGCCCGGTCGCAGGAGATACTGGGGCGTCGCCAAGTGGTAAGGCACGGGACTTTGGATCCCGCATTCGGAGGTTCGAATCCTCCCGCCCCAACCAGATCGCGCAGTCTCCACGAGGGAACGATGCCCGGTGAACTCAAGATTTTCGGCGGACGCGCCCATCCTGCCCTGGTGCAGGAGATCTGCGACTACCTGAACCTCTCCGCCGGCAACGTCAAGGCCCTCAACTTCTCCGACGGCGAGATCTTCTGCCAGATCGACGAGAACGTCCGCGGGTCGGACGTCTTCATCGTCCAACCGACCTGCGAGCCGGTGAACGAGAACCTGATGGAGCTGTTGATCCTTCTCGACACCTTCAAGCGCTCCTCGGCCTCGCGGGTCACCGCCGTCCTGCCCTACTACGGCTACGCGCGCCAGGACAAGAAGGACCGCCCGCGGGTGCCGATCACCGCCAAGCTGGTGGCCGACCTGATCTCGCGCGCCGGTGCCGACCGGGTGCTGACGATGGACCTCCACGCCGACCAGATCCAGGGCTTCTTCGACGTGCCGGTCGACCACCTGTTCGCGGCGCCGGTGATGCTCGAGGCCCTCCGCGGCCTCGACGTCCCCGACCTGGTGATCGTCTCCCCGGACGCCGGCGGCGTCGAGCGGGCGCGGGCGATCGCCAAGCGCGTGGGGGTGGGGCTCGCCATCGTCGACAAGCGCCGCACCGCCCCCAACGAAGCGGAGGTCATGCACGTCATCGGCGACGTGGACGGCTGCAACGCCTTGATCGTCGACGACATCATCGACACCGCCGGCACCCTCACCAAGACGGTCGAGGCGCTCAAGGCCAAGGGCGCCCAGCGCATCCTGGCGGCCGGCGTCCACGGGGTCCTCTCGGGCCCCGCCCTGTCGCGCATCGACGCCTCGCCCATCGAGGCCGTCTTCATCACCAACACCATCCCCTTAGACGGCAAGCTCGCCCGCTCGCCGAAGCTGCGCCCGCTGTCGGTGGCGCCGCTCCTGGGCGAGGCCATCCGCCGCATCCACGAGAACAGCTCCGTGAGCTCGTTGTTCGTCTGAGAAAGAAGCGAGGAAACACCATGAGTGAAATGACGATCGAAGTCCAGAAGCGTGACAAGACCGGCACCAACGAGAACCGGCGCCTGCGTTCGGCGGGGTTCATACCGGCCGTGGTCTACGGCGCCGGCAAGCAGACTGTGCCCATCCAGCTCGACCGCAAGACCCTCCTCGACCTCATCAAGGCCTCCGGGGGCGGCAGCGAGAACGCCATCTTCCTGCTCAAGCTGGCCGGCAGCGGCGGCCAGGAGCGGCACGCCATGATCCACGACCTGCAGGTCGACCCGGTGACGCGGCAGGTCGTCCACATCGACTTCCAGCGCATCCTGATGGACCAGAAGGTGCGCATCCAGGTGCCCATCGAGCTCACCGGCACCGCCTACGGCGTCAAGGTGGAGGCGGGAGTCCTCGACTTCGTGCACCGCGAGGTCCAGGTCGAATGCCTGCCGGGCGACATCCCCAAGCATCTCGAGCTCGACGTCACGGCGCTCCGCATCGGGCAGCACGTGGAGGCCGGCGCGTTGCCGCTGCCGGCGGGCGTCGTCCTCCTCGAGGAGCCGGACCGGGTGATCGTCTCGCTCTCGCACGCGCGGGTCGAGGCCGAGGCGGTCGCCGCCGGCGCCGAGGCGCTCCTCGAGGGCGACAAGTCGGAGCCCGAGGTCATCAAGAAGGGCAAGACCGACGAGGAGAGCTAGCCCCTGGGCCGGCTCATCCTGGGTCTCGGCAACCCCGGCGAGCGCTATCGCGACACCCGCCACAACGTCGGCTTCCGCGCCGTGCTCGAGCTGGCGCGGCGGCACGGCGTCCGCCTGGAGACGGTGGAGTGCAACGCGCTCGTCGGCACGATCGGAGCGATCGAGGGTGTGGAGGGAGTAGTCCCGACCCTGCTCGCCCTGCCGCAGACCTATATGAACCGTAGCGGCTATGCCGCCCGCTGCCTGGTGGAGCGCCACGGCTTCGAGCCGCAGCAGATCCTGGCAGTCTTCGACGAGATCCACCTGCCGCTCGGCCGCCTGCGCCTGCGGCGGGGCGGCAGCCCGGGCGGCCACCGCGGCATGGAGTCGATCCTCGAGAACCTGCGCTCGGCGGAGGTGCCGCGCCTGCGGCTCGGGGTGGGACGCGCCGTGCCGGAGGGGGAGGAGCCGGAAGGGGAGGAGGGGCTGGCCGACTTCGTGCTCTCCCCCTTCGCCCCGGAGGAGCGGGAGGCGG
>DATNKQ010000589.1:0-10125 GCA_035603315.1 Thermoanaerobaculia bacterium | reverse complement strand
GGCCGCGAGTGCGGAGAGGGTACGCCGGTACGCCGCCGGCGCGCCGGCAGGGGGGGATGTCACCCACTGGTTCTGGGCGCCGCTCTGGCGCCAGGTGTTGCCGCCCGCCGGCCGCGGCCTGCCGGACGGCACCACCGAGGGGAGCTGGCTGGTCTTTGCCGACGAGACCGGCTTCGGAGACCGCCTTGCAGCGCGCCTGCGGGTGCGGGGCCGAGAGGTGGCGGTCGCCCATGCCGGGGAGCGTTTCCTGGAGACCGAGCAGGGCGACTTCGCCATCCGGCCAGGGGGGACGGCGGACTACGGCGCCCTGCTTGATCGGCTCGCTCAGCGGGGGATCGCCCCGACGCGCATCGTCCACCTGTGGAGCGTCGGTGCCGCGCAGGACACCGGGCAGGAGCAGGAGCGCGGCTTCTATTCCTTGTTCCACCTGGCCCGCGCCCTCGGCGACCGCCGCCCGGTGGGTGCCCGCCCCCCCCTCCATTTGGGGATCGTCTCGACCGGAGTGCAGCGGATCACAGGGACGGACGACCTCGTCCCGGCCCGGGCCACTCTGCTGGGTCCGGCGATCACCCTGCCGCAGGAGTACCCCGGGATCACCTGCGCGGCGCTCGACATCACCCTCCTGCCGGCGGACAGCCGAGAGGGGCACCAATTGATCGATTTGCTCCTCGCCGAGCTGGCCGCCCCAGCGGACTCGGTCGTCGCCTACCGCGGCATGGACCGCTGGCTGCGGACCTTCGAGCAGCTGCCGCTCGCGAGCCCGAGGGGGCCGCTGCCTCTGCGCCAAGGGGGAACCTATCTGATTACCGGCGGCCTGGGCGGCATGGGCTTGGAGCTCGCCGGCTTCCTCGCCCGCCTGACGAAGGGGAAGCTGGTGTTGACTGGCCGGTCGCCGTTCCCGGAACGGGAAACCTGGCCGGCGCTGGCCCGCGGCGAGGGCCGCCTGGCGCGGATCGCCCGGCGGCTCCTCGCCTTCGAAGCGGCTGGAGCAGAGGTCTGGCCCGTGGCAGCCGATGTGACCGATGCCGCGTCGATGCGCCGGATGCTCGCCGAGGTTCGCCGACGGTGCGGGCGCATCGACGGGGTGATCCACGCGGCGGGCCTCGCGGGAGGCGGAATGATGCAGTTCCGAACCTTCGCGGCGGCGGCAGCGGTGCTGGCGCCCAAGGTCCAGGGGACGCTCCTCCTGACGGAGCTCCTGGCCGAGGAGCCGCCGGATTTCCTTTTCCTCTGCTCGTCGCTCAACGCCCTGGTCGGTGGCCCCGGCCAGTTCGACTACACGGCGGCCAACGCCTTCCTCGATGCGTTCGCGCAGTCCCGCGGGGGCGAGCTGCCGGTGGTCTCGATCAACTGGGACGCCTGGCGCGACGTGGGCATGGCCGTGCGGCGGCACCCGGCGGGGAAAGAACGGAGCCTGGAGGTAACGGATCTCGAACCGTTCGCCCACCCGCTGCTCCGCGAGCGCGGCATGAACGGCGATGGCGCTGGGGTCTTTGTCGGTCGCCTGTCTCCCGGCGAGACTTGGGTCTTGGACGAGCACCGGCTGGGCGGGCACCCGGTGGTGCCCGGCACGGCCTACTTGGAGATGGCCGGCGCCGCCTTTCGGAGCATGGCGACGACCGGCGGGGCGATCGAGTTCCGCGACGTGCAGTTCGTCACCCCTCTGCACATCGGCGATGGCGAAACCCGCGAGCTCCAGATCGTCCTGAGCAGCAACAGCGACGGTTTCCATCACTTCTCGGCGCGCAGCCGCGACGGCGGCGGCTGGCAGGAGCACGTTCAGGGGGCAGTGGGCACGGCGACGAATGAGGAGCGGATCCAACTCGACGTCCCGTCGTTCAACGGATGGGAAGAGGAGGTTCTAGGCGAGGACTACCGGGAGAATCTGAAGCAGGCCGGGCTCGGTCCGCGCTGGGAGGTGCTTAAGAAGGTCTATCGGCGTGACGGCGAGATTGTCGGCCTGCTCGAGCTGGCGCCGGAGTTCGCCCGCGACGTCGAGGGTTTCCAGCTTCACCCGGCGCTGCTCGACGCGGCGACAAGCTTCGCCGAGCACTACGTGCCGGGTGCGGAAGGTTCCTACTACCTGCCGCTCTCCTACAAGCGCCTCCGGATGTCGGGTCCACTGCCGCTCCGGTTCTACAGCCATGCCCGGTTGCGCACCCAGGGGATGCAGGCGTTCGAGACCCTCTGCTTCGACATCGCGATACTCGACGAGACGGGGCTGGAGCGTGTCCGGGTCGAGGAGTTCACCCTCAAGCGCGTGGACGTCGCCGCGATCCTGCGTGGGCACGCCCAGCGCGGCGGCGCGACGCCGGCATCCAAGGTCGAGGAAATGCTGGAGAGTATGGATCCAGAGCGGGCCGTCGAGGCGTTCCGCCGCATCCTCGCCGGCAGCTCTCTGCGGCAAATCGCGGTCTCAGTGCGACCCCTGCCCGAGGTCCTCGAGTGGGCTCGCGCCATCACCGCGGAGCGCCTCGCCGAGGCGGTGCGCCCGGCCGTCGGCACCGGGCACGCCCGCTCAGATCTCGAAACTCCTTACGTGGCTCCACGGGGGGAGTTGGAAAACGGGTTGGCCGCAATCTGGAGCGACGTTCTCGGCCTCGACTTCGTCGGCGCCGCCGACGACTTTTTCGAGCTCGGCGGGCACTCCCTACTCGGGACTCAGCTGATGTCGCGGGTGCGCGAGACGTTCGGTGTCGAAGTGCCGCTCGGCAAGCTATTCGAGGCCGCCACGGTGGCCGACTTCGCCACCGTCGTCGCAGCGCAGCTTGCCGATGCCGGTGCCTCCGGGCGAGACGAGATCCCTCGCCTGTCGCGCGGCGGCGACCGGGTTCTTTCCTTTGCCCAGGCTTTGGAGAGGGTCCCTCACGAGGGAAATCTCTGCCTGTCGGCCGCCCAACAGCGGATGTGGTTTGCGGAGCAGTTGCAGAAAGATAGCTGGGCGCTCAACTCGACAACACCGTTGCGCCTCCGTGGCTTGCTCGATCGAGCCGCTCTCGATCGCGCAATGAACGAGCTCGTCGCGCGCCACGAGGCGCTACGGACGAGCTTTCACCTCTTCGCCGGCGAGCCCGTGCAGGTCATCGGCGAGAGGGGGGAGTTACCGCTCCCGATCGTGGATCTGCAAGCACTTCCCGGGGACCGGCGGGAAGCCGAGACTCAGCGGCTCACTCTCGCCGAGGGCAGGCAACCTTTCGACCTCACCCGCGCACCGCTGTTCAGAGTCCGCCTGCTGCGGCTCGGCCCCGACGATCAGCTGTTGATCGCCGCTCTCCATCACATCATCACCGACGAGTGGTCCATGAAGCTGTTGACCCGGGAGCTCTCCGCGCTTTACTCGGCTTTTCACCGCGGCGAAGGTTCCCCTCTGCTGCCGCTGCGGATCCAGTACGCCGACTACGCCGTGTGGCAGCGACGCTGGCTGCAAGGCGAAGCGAGCGAAAGGGAGATGGCGTTCTGGCGGCGCCAGCTGCGGCCCCCGCTCGCCGGCGTCCAACTGGCAACCGATCGGCCACGCTCGGCGGCGACTACCAGTCGAGGCGCCTATCACAGCTCTCGCCTTGCTCCGGATCTGACCGACGAGCTGCGAGAGCTGGCGCAAAAAGAGATTGCGACACCGTTCATGGCCCTCCTTGCGATCTACGGGATCCTGCTCTCCCAAGCCGGTGGCCAGGGCGATTTCGTGGTCCTCACCGATGTCGCCAATCGTGCCAACCGCGATACTGAATCGATCATCGGTTACTTTGTGAACCTGGTCGCTTTGCGAATGGAGATCTCGGGGGGCTGCACTTTCCGCGAGCTCTTGCAGAGAGTCCGGAAGATGGCTCTCGACACCTTGGCTCACCAGGCGATGCCTTTCGACGAATTGATGAAGCGTTTGCGCTTGGAAGGTTCCCCCGGGAACTCGCCGTTCAACGTCTACTTCACTCTCCGGGATTCGATCGAACAGCCGGACGGGAGCCTAGAGCTGGTGAAGGTCGACACCAATGCGACCGCTGTCGCTGGCAGGGATGCGGCGCGCGATCTCGGACTCTACGTCCACAAGGCCGACCGTGCGTTCGTGTGTATCTGGCACTACAAGACCGATCTCTTCGATCCCGGGACGGTGGCTGATCTCGCTGACCGGTTCAACGCGCTGTGCCGGTTCGTCGTCACCCATCCCAATGCCTCCGTGGATGACTTTGATCTCGGCTCCGAAGGCGCGCAGCAGGGGGCCGAAGAGCATGACGGGCGGCAGCGACGACTGTTGACGCGCTTCAGGAAGATGAGCCCGAAGCCGCCAGAGACTACGACCTAAGCGGTCGCTTGGAACGAGGGGAGACACAGCGAGTTTGGAAGGCTACAGGCTGTCGCCGCAGTGGGAGCGCGGGTGTCGACGCGGCTCTCCGGGGAGATTGCGCGCGGGGTGGCGCTCGTGGGTCGAGACCACAGGGTGACGCCGTTCGCAATCGCATGGTCAAGATCCGCGGTTTTCGTATTGAGCCCGGTGGGATCGAGGGGCTCTGATGGGGTGCGCCGGGGTGCGGGACGCGGCCGTCGTGCCGCGAGAGGATGCACCAGCCGCTGTTCATTGAGGCGTCGCGCAGTTCGTGGCGGGGGGGCCACCCGCCGGAGGCTTGCCCTCCGCCCTCTGAATCGCGGCGCTCGCTTCGATTCGAGCGGCGACCCCGGCCACGGTGGGTCTGGCGAAGAAATCGACCGCCAAGAAGCGCACGTTGAAAGCCTCCGAGATATTGGCAATCATCTGCGTGGCCATCAGCGAGTGCCCGCCCAGGCGGAAGAAATTGTCTTCGACGCCCACCTCCTCGACCTTGAGGATTTCGGCGAAGAGCAGGGCCACGGTTTTCTCTGTGGGCGTACGCGGCGCCGAGAGCGCGGACTTGCCCCGACGCTCGGCGGTGCTCGGCGCCGGGAGAGCCTCGCGGTCGATCTTGCCGTTCGGATTGAGCGGTATCTCGCGCAGCCGGACGAATAGGTTGGGCACCATGTACGAGGGGAGCTTGCCTGCCAGTGCCTCGCGCAACTCGTCCTCCAACCCATCTTCCGCGCCCGCCTCCTCGAGCCGTGAGGAGACATAGTAAGCCGTCAAGCGCCACTCATTCGGAGCGTACTCCGAGGCTACGGCCACCGCCTCCTTCACCCCGGCGTGCGCGCGCAGCTGCGCTTCGATCTCTCCCAGCTCTATGCGCAGGCCGCGCACCTTCACCTGGTGATCGACGCGGCCGATGAACTCGAGGTTACCATCGGGGAAGTAGCGGCCGAGGTCTCCCGTCCGGTAGAGCCGAGCCCCTGCCTCGCCGGCGAACGGATCGTCGAGGAACTTCTTAGCGGTCAGGGCCGCGTCATTGGCGTAGCCTCGGCCGACGCCTTCGCCCGCCAGGCAGATCTCGCCCCCAACACCGATGGGTACCAGGCGCAGCTCCTCGTCGAGGATGTAAATCCGGCTGTTGTAGATCGGCTTACCGATCGGCACTGAGGTCTTGATATAGCGCTCGAAGTCCTGCAGGCGGTAAAACGAGGAGACGTCGCTGCACTCCGCGGCGCCGTAGACGTTGGCGATCTCGGTGGTGCAGTCCGGCGAGGTGGCCCAGCTCGCGAGCCGCGACGCGGAAATAGCCTCGCCGCCGAGGAACAGGCAGCGCAGCGACCGCAGGCTCGTATAGCGGCCCGCCTCCGGGCCCTCGATCAGCGGATAGAAAGTGCTGGGAGCGCAGTTGAGCAGGGTGATCTGTTCCTCGCGGAGAGTGCGCAAGATCAGGTCTGGGTCGTAGCCATCCGGCACCAGGTGCAGTTCCCCGCCGCTCGTCAGCGGCATCGCCATGCTGCGCTGAGTGATGTCGAAGCTGATCGAGCTCATCACCAGGTTCTTGTCCGCCGGGGAGATGTTGAACTCTTGCACGAACCAGTGTAGCAGGTTGGTCCAACCGCGATGGTGGACCGCAGCGGCCTTGGGACGGCCGGTGGACCCCGAGGTAAAGATGATGTAGCACAGGTCGGCCGGCCCGGAGCGCCGCGGCGGCTGATCGGCCGGCTGCTTAGCGATCACCGGCCAGTCGTGGTCGACACATACCACCCGTGGCTTGCGCTCCGGGAGGCGCTCGAGGAGCGCCTCCCGGGTCAGGAGCACCTTGAGCCGCACGTCCTCGAGCATGGTGGCCAGGCGATCTCTGGGGTAGGTCGGATCGTAGGGCACGTAGGTTCCGCCCGCCTTTAGGACCGCCAGTACGGAGACCACCAGCTCGGGCGAACGGTTCATGCAGATGCCGACCGGCGTGTTGGCGCCGACGCCGAGCCCTTGTAGGTAGTGCGCCAGGCGGTTGGCGCACTGGTCCAGCTCGCGGTAGCTCAGGCGCAGGTCGCCGTCGACCAGTGCGGTGCTGTCCGGGGCGCGCTCGACCCACACCTCGAACAGCTCGTGGACACAGCGGTCCCGGGGGTAGTCCCGCGCGGTGTCGCTCCACTCCACCAGCAGGCGGCGCCGCTCCTCGTCGGTCAGTATGTCCAGCACGGTAAGCGCCGAGCGAGGATCCTTCAGGCCCGCGCGTAGCAGGCGCACGAGATGCTGGCCGAGGCGCTCGATGGTGGCGGGTTCGTACATCCGGGAGCTGAAGGCCACCGTGCCCCGGATGCGCCCGGTCTCGCGCTTCAAGGTCAAGGTGATGTCGTTCCCGACCTCGGGCATCTCGAGGTGCAGCTCGAGGTACGCCAAGCCCACCTCGAAGAGCGGGCAGCGGTTGGGCGGCGCCTGAAGGTTCAGGTCCTCGAGCAGCCGGGCGAACGGGTAGCGCTGGCGGGCGTGGGCATCGAGCAACGTCTGGCGGACCGCAAGAAGGAGCTGCCGGAAGGTCGTCTGCCCGTTGACGTCGCTGACGACGGCAACGACGTTCTGTGGGTCCGCGGACTCGTTCTCCGACTTCAGAGTTGGGCAGCCAATCACGATCGGCGAAGCCTGAGTGTAGCGGTAGAGGCAGGCGATGAGCGCCGCCGCCAGGGCGGCGTACTCCAGGAAGGGCTCGCCGCCTGTAAGCTGAACGAGCTGGTCAAACGCCTCGCCGTCGATCTCGAACGCCGCCGTGGCGTCACGCTCGCAGCGGTCGCAGGGGTCGGGCCGGCGGTGATCCGGACGCGGGCCGGACGGGCGCGGGTTACCCGCCAGCTTCCCGTGCCAGTACTGGCGCTCTTCGGCCAGCGCATCGACGCCGCCGGCCGCTTCGGTGGCAGAACTCATCGCTCAAGTCTCCAAGCCCGGTGCTCAAGCGGGCCCTCAGAAATTGAACTGCAAGGCGCCCAGCGGGCGCCCGAAAAGCTTGGCGGGGCGTTCCAGCACCGCCAGGGGGACGTCGCCCAAAGGTACCTCCGGGTCCACGGCGGCCGCGCCGAGAATCTCGAGCAGAACCTCGCCCAGCTCCTTCATGCGCTCTGGTGCCCATGCGTCGCGGCAGGACAGGAGCTGCAGCGCCCCACCGTCTTCGCGAGCCTCCACTCGCAGGATCAGCTCCAGCTCACGGTAGGCCGGCACGGCAAAGCGCTGTAGCCCGTCGTCTGAAGCGAGTGAGGACGTCGCGGCCTCCAAGTAGCCGACGTCGAACACGGGGTGTGCCTTGAGATAGCCCGGCATGCGGAATACGCCTGAGAGGATTCTCGGCGCGAAGAGCCGATGGGGTGCGGCGGCAGCCAGCTTGCGTCGCGCCGCCTGGGCGAGATCCCGGAAGACCAGCCTCTCGGTCGCCGCGAGGCGCACGGGGAAGGGCTCCCGGTCGTCCACGGCGGTGACCACGGCCGTGTCGTCGCGGCCGCCAAGCCGCAGGAGCGCGGCGGCGAGCGCCGCCAGCAGGACGCTGGTACGCTCGGCGCCGCAACCGCGTTCGAGCGTCTCGAGCAGCGGCCGTCCCAGCGGCAGCCAGGGGCCTGGCCGCCAATCTTCGTTTGAGTCCGGCGAGCCCGGAAGGCGCCGCGTTCCCCCGGCCGGCAGCGGACTGCCGGCGAACTCGGCGAGCCAGAACCGCTCGGCGGCAGCGTAGCGGTCGGCCGAGAAGACCTCGAGGGCCTCGCGGGCCGGCACCGCCGGCCGGTCGAACTGGCAGGCGCTTCGCAGGCTCTCGATCAGATGCGGTGACGGTTCCTGGCGTGCCGGCTGGAGCACCTTTTCCCGGACCACGGAATTGAAACAGCGCAAGAAGATATCGATCTGCTCGAAGGACATGCCGCGGTTCTGCAGCAGGAACAGGGACACGAAGTTGAAGCCGGGGTCGGGCACCCACCGTGGCGTGTCGAAGGTGAGGAAGCAGCGCTCCACCAGGTCGCAGGCCGTGCTGACGTCCATGGTGTCGTGGGACCATGAGAAGTGATAGCCCTTGAGGCCGTACCGGTCGCGTTCGTTCCATATCGGAGTGACCGGGTCGCAGTACCAGACCAGCGGGCGATAGAAGTCCGGCCGGGTCTCAGCCAGGAAGTCCATGGTCTCTTGCGCGGTGGCGTGAGTCTCCCCGGGGAAACCAAAAAACAGCGAGGCGAACACCTTGATTCCCGCGTTTTTGAACAGCGGCACCACGCTCATATAATGGTGCTTTCGGGGCGTCTTGTGCATGTTGACCAGCATCTGATCGTTGGCCGATTCGAGACCGAGGAAGACGCCCTGGCAGCCGGCGCGCGCCATCAGGTCGACCAACTCAGCGTCGCAGAAGTCTGCGCGGAAGAAGCAGTGCCATTTGAAGCCGTACTTCCGGCGGATCATCATGCGCGTCATTTCTTTGAAGGTCTGTAGCGGCACGTTGGCTGTGTCGTCGACGAAGAACAAGCCGGTGACTGTGCCGACATCGCGGATAGCGTCGAGCTCCCGCTCGATGTACTCCAGCCGCGACACGTCGTACTTCTCGGTGCGCAGGGGGAAGGAGCAGAAGGAGCAGGTGAACGGGCAGCCTTTGGTGATGCGCACGTTGACGTAGCTGCCGACCTGCTCCTGGGGGAACAGCGAGTAGTCGATGAGGTTGTCGTATAGCGTGTTGAACTCGCGCTCGGCAGGTGTGAGTACGAAGCGGTCGCCTTCGCGGAAGGCGAGGTTGGGAATGTCGGCGAAGTGCCGGTTGCTCTTTAAGGCCTGGAGCAGGCGCACGAGAACCTGTTCGCCTTCCCGGCTCCGGACATAGTAATCGGCATCGATGTACTTGAACATCGCCTCCAGGTCGCTCTTTTCCATGGTCTCCGAGCGCTTCGCAACGTAGGGCCCGCCGACGACGATCTGGGTATCGGGGCTATTCTCGCGCACGAAGTTGACCACCTCGAGGATCGGTGTGTCGTAGTTGTAGATGGTCGTGGTGACGACGGCGGTGAGGTACCTGCGTGTGCGCAGCTTCTCGCGCAGCTCGTCTTTCTGGAGTTGGAATAGGTTGACATAATCGAAGGTGAATCCCCGGCGCGCCAGATAGGACCCGAGGTACATCACCACCATCCACAGGACCTCGGTGTTGTGGAAATTCCGCCGGTGGTCCGTGGGCGGCCGGCCCTCGTGGTAAAAGTGGTCGAGGATGTCCATGGCGCGGTAGGGACGGCCCTGGTACTCGATGAAGTTGAGGTTGAGGTCGCGGTAGTCGGGATGATCGGAGCCCATCGCGCGCAGCATCGCGACCTCACGTTCGAAGTGCCCGTCGTTGTAGCCGATGATCAGACAATCGATGACATCGGTGACCATGGCGATACTCCACTGGCGATCCGCGGCTTCCGTGCTCGAGGATCCATTCCTAGGTCATGGACGCAGCCTTCCATTTTCCAGCCGCTACGGGACCGAGGCCACGATCTGGAACGAGTCCGTCGGACGCACGCACTCGCCCGGCGTGACGGTGCGAACGCACGAGACCTTCCCGAAGTCGTCGAACAGCCGGCGGATCTCCTCCTCACCGGTCACCATGTATCGCGTGTGGACGCTGGCGAAGAGGTGGAAGAGCTTCAGCAGCTCGTCGTGGCGGCCGTTGAGGTGGAGCGGGAAGCTGTCGGAGTTGGCTTCGAGCAGCCACCGTGCGTTCTCGGCGTAGCCTCGACGCAGCTCCGGGGTCGTCGGGCCGCCGAGCATGGCGGTGGTAACTAGAGTACCCCCAGGCTTGAGCAAGTCGCGCCACCGCTTAACGATGA